>JBDONV010000158.1:0-2196 GCA_039831165.1 Nautiliaceae bacterium
AATCTCTGAATTACTCCGTCTTTATCAAGTTCGTTTTTTGCTTCTTTTACACCTTCTTCAAGTCTGCTTAAAGCTTTTTCGAAATTTTTTATCTTTAAAAGCGCCTCAGATTTTGTCATAGCTTTATTCCTTCTTTTAAAACTTTATCTTTAAATTTTTCGCTCATTTCATCAAAAAAGACCAAATCCACGCTGTAAAGACCGGCAGCTTTATCTACTTTTTCTTTAAGTTTTCTTTTTTCCCTGAAACTCATATCAATATCCACCGCAATATCAATATCGGAATTTTTGAGATTATCCCCTCTTGCACGAGAACCGAAAAGATATACGGCTTTAGGGTTATATTCTTTTAAAATTTCAACTATTTTTTTAATTTTTTCCATTTTAAAAACTCCTCAACCACACTGAAACTTCCAAAAACAAGCATAGGCTTTTCAATTTTTTTAAATTCCTCAACTTCTATTCCAAGTTCACCTGCCGCTTTTTTTATCTTTTCTTTATCTTCTATCCGGTCGTTTTTTACATCTATTAAATAAAGTTTATTGATTTTAGGCTTTAAAATTTTTAATATTTCTTTATAATCTTTATCTGCATATGTGTTATATACCAGATTTACTTTTTTTGGAAGGTTTTTTACAATCTCCCTTGCGGCTAAAGGGTTATGCCCTACATCTATCCATAAATTTTCTTCAATCTCTTCAAATCTTCCTGGAAGTTTCAAATCCTCTAAATCATTTATCCTAAAAGATATTCCCTCTTTTTTTAAAAAACTCATAGCCAAAAGATAATTTGAAAATAAAAACGAAGCAAATTTAAAACCTTTTTTTAGCTCTTCAATTTCCTCAACTTCAAAAAAATCAAGATAATTATAAATTTTTTTACCCTCACATCTTTTTTCAAAAATTACATCTTCAATATTATGAATCTGTTTTCCAATAATTGCTTCATTTTCAATAGAGTTTAGCTTTGTTGTAGCTATCTCTTTTATTGAATTTCCAAGAAAACTTTCATGGTCTCTGTCTATTGTTGTAATTAAAGAAATTTTTTTATCAAACACATTTGTAGCATCAAACTCTCCCCCAAGCCCGGCTTCCATTATTACAACATCAAGCCCTTCAAAAGCTAAGGCTGCCAAAAAAGTGGTATATTCAAAATAACTAAGAGATTCTATTACTTCACAAGGCAGAAGTTTTTGAAGTTTTTGATGATATTTTTCCAAATTTTCATCATCTATATTACTGCCGTTTATCCATATTCTTTCATTAAATTTTAATATATGTGGAGAAGTGTAATGTCCGACACTGTAGCCTCTTTTTAAAAGGGTATGAGCTAAAAACCTGCCAGTACTTCCTTTTCCGTTTGTTCCTACGATATGAATGACAGGAGACATTTTTATTTTATCTTTTATTAAATTATACACCCTTGGCATTCTAAACACATCAATTTCTTTATAAAAAAGAGGTTTTTTTTCTAAAAATTCATTTACACTCATCATCGGCACAAACCTTGTTTCTTCCACTTTTTTTAGCAAGATAAAGTCTCTCATCAGCTTTTTTTAAAAGCTCTTCTTGAGAATTAACCTCTTGTCTGCTTGCAACTCCACCAGATACAGTTACATTAATACGGGTATTTTTATACAAAAACTTTGCTTTTTGAACAATTTCTCTTAATTTTTCAGCAAATCTATAAGCTCCTTCTTTATTAGTGTTTGGCAAAATAGCTACAAATTCTTCTCCCCCAAACCTTCCTATCATATCAACATCCCTTGCGTACCTTCTAAATAAGAGCCCGAGTGTTTTTAAAATGACATCTCCCGCATCGTGTCCGTAAGTGTCGTTTATATTTTTAAAATGGTCTATATCAAAAAACACTACAGAATAAATTGTTCCATATCTTTTAAAAGAGCTCTCCTGTCTTTTAAGCTCTTCCATTATCGCTTTTTTATTAGCAATGTTTGTTAAAAAGTCTGTTTTAACTTCACAGGAGAGTTTTTTGACTTTCTTTTCAAGTTCTTTGATTTTTTGTTTTAATTTCTCAACTTCTTCATCCTCTTTTTTCATCTCTTTTGAAAATTCATCAATCTCTTTATCAAGAGAAGTTGCTATTTTTAAAAGTTTCTCTTTTATAGACTCAAAATCTTCAGATTCCTTAAAACGCCAGTTTTCAAGCTCGTTCTTAATACCTTTAATTTCATTTG
>JBDONV010000153.1:0-2195 GCA_039831165.1 Nautiliaceae bacterium
TAGGAAGGGTTTTATCTAAGATATCCAAAAATTCCTCTTTTTTAATATATGTATCTTTGAAACCGAGGGCACTTCTTCTATTTTTTATAATTTCAAACGCATTAAAAAGTGAAGATGAAAAAGAGACTGGAAAATCTTTAAATTCAGGAATAAAAGATTCTTCTCTTTTTAGATATTTTGAGCTATCGAAAATAATATCCCATTTTATCGAATCTTTGGTAAGAGGAGAATAATCCAGTAAAAATTCAAGTTTTTTAAATTCTTTAAAATTGATTTTTGGTTTTTTATCGGTGTAAAGATAAAAAGCCGCTTCAAAAATTTCTTCTTCATTTTTATAAAAGTTTTGTTTATCAAGTCCTATTAGCTTTTCAAGTTGGCAGTCATCATATTCGATGATATGTTTCATTTCCCACCCAAGAAGATTTGAGCTGAATCTCGTAGCCGCTATGGCGTGCCCCGAGTCCAATAAACAATACCTAAGAGCTCTCTCTCCGTATTTCCATGATTCTCTTAGAGGAATGGAAGTTAAGATAAATACGGCTCCGTTTTCTACCAAAACCTTATCGCTTTTTGCTATTTCTTCAAGAGCGAATTCTTTTACGTTAAAATGGTATACGCTTTTATTTATAATTATATAACTCTCTTCAGGATGAAGGTTTCCGCTTGAAGGATTGATTCTAACAGCCCATCTTGAAGTCATATACTCTTTTATTGCGCTTAAAGCCAAAGAGTATTCAAAAAACTGAGAAACGGTATCGATGTTAATCTCTTTAGGGAGATTTTTCATATACAGTTTTTCATAGGGCATAGGTTCGGGATTTGAAATTTTTAGAGGAATTTTTGGAGCTTTATAGTAACTTTTATATGGGTTTGGCTGATTTTCCCAGTCAAGGTATCCTAAAGATTTCGCAAATCTGTTTGGGTAGTGTTTTGTTTCTTCATGATATTTTAAGCTTTTCATAAGGATTTCCTTATTTTAAATATAAACTTTGCTCCGTTTGTTATGTTTTTTACTTCCAATATACCTGTGTGTTTAATTGCTATTTGATTCGCAAGATAAAGACCTATCCCGCTTCCTTTTTCTTTTGTAGTGAAATTTAAATCAAAAATTTTTTCTAAGATTTCTTTGGGAATGCCTCCGGCATTGTCTGAGATTTCTAAATAGTAAAAATTTTCGTCTTCTTTTGTTTCTATTTTTATGTTTCTCTCTTTTATGCCGTTTTCTATAAAAGCGTCTTTTGCGTTATTTATAATGGTGATTAAAAGATGTTTAAATTCATTGGGAATACCTTCTATGCAAAAGTCGGGATTAAATTTTGTGGATACTTCAATTTGATTTTTATTAAGTTCGTCTTTTAAAAGCAAAAGTACCTTTTGTACCGTCTCCGATATGCAAAAAGTTTCTTTTTCTTTAGATTTTTTAAAAAAGTTTCTAAATTCATTAATGGTATTGTTCATATGTTCTATTTGCATTTGGATATTTGAGGTTATTTTTCCGATATCGGGTTTGTTGCTTTTTTGAAGAAGGGTATTATATAGGCTAATAACGTTTAAAGGCTGTTTCCATTGATGAGCTATTGCATCTATCATTTCTCCCATGGAGGCGAGTCTTGATTGCTGTAATAAAATTTTTTCGTGATGTAGTCTTTTACCGACTTCTTCTTTTACCTGATTTTCAAGATTTTCTTTATGGTGCCGAAGTTCGTCTATTTTTGAGTTTAATTTGTTTTGAAGGATAAAAAATTCTTTAATCATATGACCCATTTCGTCATTATAAAAGTAGTTTTCCTGTGTTTTTATTCCTTGTTTATAGTTCTTCATAACTTTAGTTAGATACGTTATTGGTTTATATATTTTTTCTTTTATCATTTTAAACAGAAGAATATTTGTTAATATAAATATAATGGTAACAGCTATAAGAAGCTTAAACTGATATTTGATTTTTTCTTGTATAAAATATATTTCTTTATCATTTTCGTTTTTTATATAGTTTTTTATAATCTGGATTTGTTCTAAAACATGGTTAAAATTGGTATTATAAATGGATATGTCCGCTTTTTCTTTTAATACTTCTTGTTGAAGATTTAAAAGCTTTTGAAGGTTCATTTTTATATTTGCTATTTTAGAAAGTGTTGCGGGATGAAAATATTTAGGAGAAAAATATTCTTTTAAAGGAGTGTTTAGAACTATCATAT
>JBDONV010000011.1:0-2190 GCA_039831165.1 Nautiliaceae bacterium
GGGCCGATTATTTTGCATTGGTTTTTGAAGAGGATATAGATAAAGTAAAAAATAAAGCGAAATTGATTTCAAATGATTTAAAAAATTTTCATATTCCTTATAAGGACGAAAAGCTTGATATTACCGCGACTTTTGCCATATCCGATAAAAAGCCTCTTTTAAAAACGGCTCATATAGCTCTAAAAGATATAAGAAGATTTGGAAAAAATCTTATAGGGGAGTATGGAGAAGACCTTCCTACTGAGAGACTTCATAAAAAAATAAGAGAGTATATGCCCATTTTAAAAGAGTCTTTTAAAAAGAATAGAATTTTTCCTTATTTTCAGCCTATTGTATCCAATAAAACAAAAGAAATCATAAGATATGAAGTCCTTGTTAGGATTATAGATAAAAACGGAAAACTTTATCCCGCGTATGAATTTATAGAAGTAGCGGAAATTAGCGGACTTATTACGGATATAACGAAAATTATGATAGATAAAAGTTTTAATTTAATAAAAAATAATGACATTAAAATTTCAATAAATTTAAGCCAACAGGATTTAAGGGACGAGTATTTTTGGGAATATTTGTTAAGGAAGACAGAAGAGTATAATATAGACCCTTCTAAAATAACATTTGAAATTCTTGAGGGAATAACAGCAAAAGATATGGGAACGTTTGTTGATAAGTTAAATATAATTAAAGATTACGGTTTTGGTATAGCCCTTGATGATTTTGGGGCTGAGAATTCAAATTTTGAGCGAATTCATTCGATGCATGTCGATATGATAAAAATAGACGGTAAATACATAAAAGATATAAATACCAATCAAAAAAGCTATGAAGTGGTAAAATCCATAGTAGGATTTTCTCAGAATATAGGAGCTAAAGTAGTTGCGGAGTTTGTTTCTTCAAAAGAAGTTTTTGACGTTGTTAAAGAAATGGGTGTTGATTTTTCTCAGGGATTTTATTTTGGAAAACCATCAAAGGACTTCAAATGAAATTTAAAATATTAATAGCGGAAGACGAACAGGATATAAGAGAAATCTTATCTTCTATTGTGCAAATTATATTTATGAAATATTATCCTAAAATTAACCTAGAAATTATAGAAGCGGTTGACGGGAAAGACGCTTTTGAAAAAGCTAAAAAATTTTCTCCCAATATTATTATTACGGATATTATGATGCCTAAAATGAACGGAGTGGAATTTATAAAGAAAATACGCTCTTTAGATAATCAAACACCTATTATTGCCGTAACAGCTCTTTCTAATGAGGAGGATATAAAAGAGATTATGTTAGCCGGAGCTAATAATTATATTCCCAAACCTATTAACAGATATATTTTTACGGCTCAGCTTAGGTCGTTTGCGGATATGTATTTAAGAAAACATAAAAAAATAGATGATACATTAAATCTTTTTGATAAAAAACTTTCAAAAAAAGTAGTGTTTGAGATTAATTCAAAAAACGATTTTAAAAGTCTGGATAATTTTTTTGAACAAAAAGGACTAAAATGGGATGATAAACTTAAAGCGGTTTATGAAATAGAAAAAAATACAACCTCTCCTCATACGGTAGTGGTAGAAGAGGATAAAGATGGAATGTATATTACGTTTGTAAACGTAAAAGTTGGTGATATTGAAAAAATTTTAAAAAAAGAAAATGTTTCTTATAAAAGCGATGAAAACGTAGTAACTATTTTTATACCTTTAAAGGATAAAAAGGTTAATCTTAATGAAAAATTTGTCCGTTACGTCCTCTCAGAAGCTCTTAATAGAGAAAAACGTCTTCTTAAATCCGACAATATGTTAAATTATGTTAAAAAAGAAGAACTTAAAAATATTATTAACCGTTTATATGAATATGTTTATGATTTGGGAGACCTTTCAAAAAACGAAGTTTTGGAAGTACATTTAAAAATTATAAAAGAATTTGAAAATCTTTTTGAAATAATAAAAAAAAGTGGCTGTTTTTATACTTTAAAAGAAGTAATTAAATTTTTAATAGACTATTTAAAAGGAAAAAGAAAATTTGATTTACAATCCAGAATGTTTATATCCAAAATGCTTTTTATTTTTTTAGAAACGTTAAAAGAGTGGTATGAAGATGTTTTTGAGAGCGATGAAGATTTGGATATATATACATATAACGGAGATTTTGTCGATATTTTAGATACTATATTATATAATGAAAAAGGATTGGC
>JBDONV010000259.1:0-2179 GCA_039831165.1 Nautiliaceae bacterium
AATAATGAAAAAATGTAATAATATGCTTTTTGTGGCGAACAAACCTATGTTTATCAGTTCAAATAAATTTCTCTCTCAGTTAAAAAAGAAATATGGAATAAAAAAAATGGGATTTTCAGGAACTCTAGATCCTTTTGCATGCGGATGCCTTATTATAGCTTCAGGCCAATATACAAAACTGTTTAGGTTTTTAAAAAAAACTCCAAAAACATATATAGCCACATTAATGCTTGGAGTATATTCCCCTACGTTAGATATTGAAAAAATAGAAAAAATAGAAGAAGTAAAATCTTTAACTACGGAAAAAATAAAAGAAGTATTAAACTCGTTTAAAGGCAAACAAAAACAGTTACCTCCAAGATATTCAGCTAAAAAAATAAACGGAATAAGAGCCTACACCACAAACGGCAAAGACTTTCTGGATAAAGAAATAGAAATAGAAATCTTTGACATAGAACTTATAAATTATTCTCATCCTTTTATAACGTTTAAATCAAGTGTAAGTGAAGGCACTTATATAAGAACTCTCGGATTTGACATAGCTAAAAAATTAGGTACAACAGGAAGCCTTATATATCTTGAAAGAACAAGAGAAGGAAAATTCATATATGAATGTGAAAAACTTTTAAACCCTTTAGATTTTCTCAAAATTCCTCAAAATTTTTACTTAAAAGAAAGCGAAAATTTGCTTTTAGGAAAAAAACTTGATATAAATGATTTTAAATTAAAAGAAAACGGAGAATATTTTGTAAAATATAACAACTATTTTGCAATAATAAAAATAGAAAACACGGAAGTAAAATATCTGTTAAACAGGATGGAGTTATGTTAGTAATATCAAGAAAAGAGAATCAAAAAATAAAAATAGGCGAAGATATAGAATTAGTTATTGTAGAAATAGGAAAAAACCAGGTAAAAATAGGTATAGACGCCCCTCAAAATATAAAAATTCTAAGAGGAGAATTGGTAGAAGAAATTACAAAAGAAAATAAAAAAGCAAATAAAGAGATAAGTTATGAACAATTAAAAAGTTATTCTAAGGCATTATTATGAAAATAAAAGCTTATGCAAAAGTAAATATCTTTTTAAAAATAGTAGGACACGACGGAATTTATCATCTATTAAAATCAAGATTTATGAAAGTAAAAAATTTATATGATGAAATAGAAATAGTAGAAGCCGATAAATTTAATATAGTAGGAGATATTAACTGTGTTTTAAGAGACAATACGGTTTTTAAAGCTTATGTAGAACTTACTTCAAAATATCCCGATATAAAAAAATGGTTTATAGGAAAAGAAATAAGAATAAACAAAAATATCCCTGAAATGGCCGGACTTGGAGGAGGAAGCAGCGATGCAGCCGCATTTTTAAGATTAGTAAATGAAAAAAGCGGTCTTAATTTATCCACAGAAGAGCTAATAGAAATAGGAAAAAGAATAGGAAGTGATGTTGCTTTTTTTATTACGGACGCTGAGGTTGCAGATGTTTACGGCAGAGGAGACATTGTAGTCCCAAAAGATGAAAATGCTTTAGATTTAGAAATTTTCACTCCTCCTATAGAATGCTCCACACCTGCAGTATATCAGACATATAAACAATATTTTTTTAACCCTCAAGATAGTGATTTTGATAAAAAAGAAACATTAGAACTATTAAATGATTATAAACCCTCAGAATTAAACGACTTATTAAAACCGGCCCTTATGCTTTATCCGGATTTATATAAATATCAAAACTTTGGATTTTTTAGCGGAAGCGGTAGCAGTTTTTTTAAACTAAAATAATCACCCTTCTATATTAAAAGAATCTTTTTTTGCTTCTTGATAATATTTTTGAAGTTTTTTAACTTCTTGCATATTTTTAAAAATTTTTAATTTTTCTTTTTTTAAAATTTCATTTGCCTTATTTATAAAAGACAAAATTTCTTGAGCCTCTTCTGTTGAGGAAAAAGCAGGCTCTTTATTGGAAATTTCTATAATTTTGCCTATATCATTATTAATAATAGCCAATTTCAATTCATTTAAAGAAAACTTATCCATTTCAAAGACCCGTTTCTTCTTTCCAAGCCTCAATCAAACCTTTTAAAACTCTTATAACATCGTCTAAATATTTAGTTTCGTTTTCTAAATTAGCTTTTGCAAGCAATTCCAACTGATAAGCATAAAGACCGTTTAAA
>JBDONV010000199.1:0-7726 GCA_039831165.1 Nautiliaceae bacterium
CATCAAAAAGCAACCGCCCTTTCAACATCAAACACTGTTCAATATCTCGGTATCTTTTTAGGAGGGGCTGTTGCCGGTTATTTTCTAAAACACGGAATGCTAAAAACGTTTTTAACACTTGCTATTTTTATAGGACTATTATGGATTATCGCTCTTATTAAAATGAAACCGATAAAAAAATTTAAGATAGTAGAATACGAAACGTTTGACGAAAATTTTATAGAAGAACTTAAAAGTGAAAAAAAAGTATATGATTTTTATGAAAAAGAAGGAAAACTCATAGTCAGATATTTAGATTAGGAATGTTTTTTGCTTTAGTCTTATAAAAAGGCTAAAGCATGAGATTTTCTCTTATCATACTTTTATTCGTTTCTTTACTCTCAGCCGAAAAAATAAAAGATATCTCTTCAATAATAGGTGTAAGAAGCAACCAGCTTATAGGTTACGGTCTTGTAGTGGGACTTAACGGAAGCGGAGATTCTTCTTCAAAATTCACCAATCAAACACTCTCAAACCTTTTAAAAAATGTAAACGTAAAACTTGACCCTAAAGATATAAAATCCAAAAACGTAGCGGCCGTTATGGTAACGGCCACACTTCCTCCGTTTGCAAGGGAAGGGGATAAAATAGACGTGACCGTCTCATCCATAGGAGACGCAAAAAGTTTAGAGGGCGGAGTATTGTTAATTACTCCTTTAAAAGGCGTAAACGGAAAAATATATGCTCTTGCCCAAGGTCCTATTACCATGGGCGGATTTAACGTAAAAGGAGGAAAAAACCAAAAACATTTTACCACAACGGTAAAAGTTTTAAACGGAGCCACTGTAGAAAGAGCGGTCGCATGGGATATATACCATCAAAGATTCGCCACTTTATCTCTTAATAAAAGCGATTTTAACCTGGCAATCAACGCACAAAAAACAATAAACAATTTCTTTAAACAACAAGTAGCTATAGCCATAGACCCAAGAACGGTAAAACTAAAAAAACCTCAAGACATGACTATGCCGGAATTTTTAGCTAAAGTAGAAGATATAGATATTTCCGTACCTCAGGAAAATATAATAGTAATAGATGAAAGAACTGGAACGGTAATTGCTGGAAGCAATATAACGGTAAAACCTACAGTAATAGTATACGGAGAATTTACCATAAAAATTAAAAAAGAGACCAGTGTGCTTGAGCTTACAAACAATTTACAAAAAGTAAAAGCAACACCTCAGGATATTATAGCGATAATAGAAAATCTAAAAGCATCCAACGCACTAAACGCCAAAGTAGTTATTAATTAAGGAGTTTTCAATGAATACCATAACCATATCCCAATACAATAGAATAAATCTAGAAAACCCTGAAAAACTAAAAAAGTTAAAACAGGTATGCAACGATTTTGAAAGCGAAGTTTTGAATTTTTTTCTAAAAGAGGCATTAAATCCAAAAAGCTCAATTTTTCCTCAATCACCGGGAGAAAAAATTTATCGCTCAATGTACCAGGAAGCTTTATCAAAAGAGTTAAGCGGAAATTTCGGATATTCGGAATTACTGTTTAATTATTTAAAAGACAAAACTTAAGTTTTTTTTGAAAATGCCGATAATGTTGGGTAGAATTCCATAATAAAAATAAACTAAAAGAAGGCGACTATGATTAATAAAGTCTCAACCAGAATTCCTGAACTTAACGTTGCTTCTACCCAACAACAGACAAAAACGCAAACACAAAAAACAGAAAAATTATCAAGGGTAGAAGAAATCAAAAAAGCAATTGAAAACGGTACTTATAAAGTGGATATAGAAAATACCGCAAAAGCTATGGCTAAATCTCTTCTTTGATTCTTCTACCCTTAAAAAGGGGTAAATATGCTTATAAACACGCTGCAAGAAACCATTAACGTTTTAAATAAATTAATAGAAATAACAAATGAAGATTTAAAAAACATTAAAGAAGCAAATCACGAAGAAGTATTTAAAAACATTAAAACAAAAGAACAATTAGCTTATAAATTTAACCAGTTAAAAAAAAATATAGACCAAATACTGGTTCAAAGAAACAGACCTATTGAAGAAATTTTTAATAAAGAAGAAGAAAACCTTTTTAATCTTTTTAGAGAGAAATTAAATATTTTTTATGAACAGCATAAAAAATTTTCAAAAATGGCAATAAGCGTAGCCAATTTTTACAATGCTCTTAACTCTCAAATAAAAAATCAAGAACAGATAAGTTACAACGAAAGAGCAAATTTTAACTCTCAATTGCAAATAAGGGCTTAAAATGGCTATTTCATCTTCCCTATCAACAGCCCTTACGGGACTTAAAGCTCATCAAAGCGCAATAGATGTAACCTCAAACAATATATCCAACTCATCAAATCCGGATTACGTAAGAGAAAGAGTTACTCTCACAACTTTAGACCCTATAAACACTATTCCCGGCGATATAGGAATCGGTGTAAAAATAAGTTCCGTTTACAGAATTACGGATACGTTTTTGTTTAACAGACTAACAGCAACTTCCGCTAACAACTCAAAACTTTCCACTATGGAAAAACACCTTCAGGAAATAGCCACATATTTTCCCGACGTAACGGATAACGGTATCTATAAAGACCTTGAAAACTTTTTTAACGCCTGGCAGACATTTGCCAGTAACCCGAATGACGGAAGCGTAAAAGTAGATTTGGCTTCAAAAACAAACATCTTAAGCGATTCTATAAAAACACTCTCCGGAAAAATGATGGATATAGAAAAAAACATAGATGAAACAATAAAAACAAAAGTAAAAGAAGCAAACGTTATTTTAAAACAGATTGCCGATCTGAATAAAGAAATTACCGCTCATGAAGCAAATAATATAAGTCACGCAAACGAACTCAGGGATAAAAGAGACGCTCTTGAAAAAAGAGTAAAAGAACTACTTGGGGTAAATGTCTTTAAAGACGGTATAAAATCAATTGATGCACAGGGAGAAAACACTGTAGATTATTCGGAAGATTACCAAGTATCTCTTGGAGGATACCCTTTAGTTGACAATAATTCTTTTTACGGACTTGAAGTTACCAATGAAAATGGACACTATTCAATAGTGGTAAAAAAAGAAGACAATACTTATGAAAATATCACAAATTCTATTACAACCGGAGAAGTAGGAGGATTACTGGCTATAAGAGGTAACAATTTTGACAAAAATAACCGTCCAATAGACGGAAGTATAGGACAGGTACTTTCATCCCTAAACGCCCTATCGCAAGGGTTAATAAGAAGCGTTAACTCCGTTTATTCATATTCCGCTCAAACTTCCGTACAAACGGACCCTTTATATAAACCCATAAGTGTTTCTCCTAGTATGGAAAATCTATCCTTATCCATTCTCAGTAAAAACCTACGAAACAATATAAGAGAAGGAAATATGATTTTTAATGTTTACGACAATAGCGGCAATAATTTAAAAGAACTAACCTACAAAGTAGATCCTTCAAAAAGTTTAAAAACCACTCTAGATGAAATAAATAAACTTTTTAAAGACAACGGTGTGGATTCCAAAGCTGTAATAGAAAACGGAAAAATTACATTTAAACCCACAGATACCAACGGAGATGGAGCTGTATCAAATTACCCTCTTGTAAAAGATGACGGAAGTCTCCTTTTTAAAGCATTTAACGAAATAGAATATCTTCCTCTTGACAAAATAAATACAACCGAACTCCCGATTCCTTTGGAAAACGGCTCTTTTGATATAGTGGCCTATGATAATGACGGAAACGAACTTGCAAGAAGAACAATAACGGTAGATATGAATTCAACAGACCCTAAATATTCAACTATAGAAGGAATTATAGCCCAGATAAACACATCTAATATAGATGATAATCAGGACAATAATTCTCAAAACGATATTGACGACTACTTTAAGGCTTCCATAGTAGGAGGCAAATTCACTTTATCCCCAAAAAAAGACAATATATATGTGGGACTAGACAATGACAGCGTAAATATAGGAGGAGCATTTGGAATTAATAAATTTTTTGACGGAAAAGATGCTTTTACCATCTCACTAAGACAAGATTTAGCTGAAAACCCAGGAAAAATACATGCCTATAAAGCTCCAAGTGAGGGTAATAATGAAGTAGCAAACGAAATTTTGCAATTACAGTTTGAAAAAATCAAATTCTATAAAAACGGAGAAGCCGTTGAAGATACTATATTCGGCTTTTACCGCTCTTCCACATCAGCCCTCGCAAACGAAGTAGAAAATACAAAAAATAATAAAGAAGTTTCTGATACTCTTTTAAAAAATATATCAGACCAATATTATGCGCTTACCGGAGTAAATATAGATGAAGAGCTAATAAATCTTGAAAGATTTCAAAGAGGATACCAGGCAAACGCAAAAGTAATTACTACAATTAACCAAATGCTTGATGCTCTATTTGGCATCAAGCAATAGGCTCATCGTAATCTACTTGAATAATATCCTCAAATAAGTCCCACCCAAAATGTAAAAGGTCTATATCACATACTTTTTCGAGATATTTTCCTCCTTCCTCGTTTACCCTTACAATATATACTTCTCCTGTTATAGAATCTTTAGGATAGAAATTATTCGCTATTGCCTCAAGCTTTTTACCATCTTCAAACACATAATAAGGCAACATCAAATCACAGAAAAAATCATATACCGGTTCATCAGGAACATCTATATCACAAGCGGTATAACCTATTTTAAGTTTATCTATTTGAGGATTTTCCTCATATTCAAAATATCCTTCCCCGCTTGCCTGAACCAATAAAATTAAATCACCCTCTTCAAAATTTTCACTTATAAGCTCATCCACTGTCTTATTTATATATTCAATATCTTCAAAAGTATAAGTTTTATCTTCTATTTCAATTTCTGCACCATCTGGCACAACCCCTACCAGCTCATCTGGTAAATCAACTGCTTCAAGTTCTCCGGCATCCAAAAAACTAACAACACTTTCTTTAAATTTTTCAATTTCTTTAGAATCGTTCAAATCATAAGATTCTGCATCCACCACCGGTGTTAAATCATATACTTTAATTAAATTAGTATCTCCTCTAATAATCATAATTTTCTCCTTTTTTATTATAATTATATCATAAAAGTTTATAAAAGAAGGCTCACAATGAATATAAAAGAAAAACTTGACAATTTAATTAAGAACAATATTTACGAAGTAAACGAAGAAAAACTTGACCCTATTTTAATAGCCAAGAAATATAATGATGAATATATCGCCCTTATAGCGGCTCTTTTTGCATATGGAAACGTTAAAGCCATTTTAAAATTTTTAAACTCCCTAGATTTAAAAAATTTAAATTCAAACAATGCTTATTACCGATTTCAGACAAAAGATGACGTTGAAAATTTTATGAATACGATAAAAAAAATGAAAGAAAAACATTCACTAAATAAACTTTTTCTAAAAGGTTATGAAAAAACTAAAAACCCCATTGACGGTATAAGAGAAATAATAAAAACCATTTACTCTTTATCAGATAGGCCTTCGAAAGGATATGAGTTTTTAATAGGTAAAATTCCTCCGCAAAAAACAAAAGGCGTCAGCCCTTATAAAAGATGGAATATGTTTGTAAGATGGATGGTAAGAGACGATTCTCTGGATTTAGGTCTCTGGAAAGGAGTAGAGAAAAAAGATTTAATCATACCTTTAGATACCCATACCCATAAAGTTTCTCTCAAATTAGGATTATTAAAAAGAAAAACTTACGATTTACAAGCGGCTATAGAACTTACACAAAAATTAAAAGAATTTGATGAAAACGACCCTCTAAAATATGATTTCGCACTTTACAGAATAGGTCAGATGAATATCAACATGTAACATATTTAAAATTTTTCACAATTCACTATTAATTTGTGCTTAATAATATGATACAATTTCATCAAAAAGGATATTCCCATGAATGAATTATGGTTATTTTTTGGTTTTTTAGGGCATAACCAACATACCCAGTTAATTGTCCATACTATACTAGCGGCATTACTAGCTGTAATCGTAGCAAAATTGGCTACAAGAAAATTACAAATAGTCCCTAGCGGTTGTCAAAACGTAATGGAGGCGACAGTTCAAGGTATCCTATATATAGGAAAAGATGTTGGAAGCGAAGAAATAGCAAGAAAATATCTCACTCTTGCAGGAAGTTTGGCTATTTTTATTTTTTTCGGAAACGTAATTGGTATCATTCCGGGATTTGAATCTCCAACAGGAAACGTAAACTTAACTCTTACATTAGCTTTAATCGTATTTTTATATTACCATTACGAAGGAATAAAAGCCCAGGGTCTTGGTCATTATATTGCTCATTTTGCAGGTCCTGTTAAATGGCTAGCCCCGTTAATGTTCCCTGTTGAAATTCTTTCTCACTTATCAAGAATTATTTCACTTGCATTCAGGTTATTCGGTAACATAAAAGGTGACGACTTATTTTTAGCTGTATTGTTAATGTTGGCTCCATGGGTATTCCCTCTAGCCGGTTACGCACTGCTTACATTCTCCGCATTTTTACAAGCTTTCGTATTTATGGTACTTACATATGTATATCTTTACGGAGCTGTTACAGGACAGGAAGAAGCTCTATAATTTGGCACAATTATTGCTTAAGACTCCCAAAAAGGGAGTCCTATGCAAATTTCATCTATCACTCACATTAATACTTCTCCAACACCAAAAGGACCTTTAGAAAATATTCTAGAAAATTTATCCCCCGAAGATAAAAGAATTTTCAAAGAAGCGTTATTAAAAGTTCCCAATAAAGAACTACCCAAAATATTACAGGCATTAAATAAAATACCTCCTGACGAAAATTATATTAAAAATCTTTTAACTACAATAAACGAAAAAACTCAAAATAACCATAAAGGATTTATGATATATGCTTAAATATATGATAACAGACCCCTCATATTCACTACAAAAAACTTTTGAGGCAATAAAAAAACATAAACCTGATTTTATATGCTACAGAAATAAAAAGTATTTTGATGAAAAAGAGATAAAAAAGTTTGTAAATTTTGCAAAAGAATATTCAAGACTTTTTATCAATCTGGATTCTCTAAAAAAAGAGAGCTTAATTGAATTATTTGACGGAGTTCATATTCCAAGTTCAAAATTAGAAAAAATATCAAAATTTAAAAATAAAACAGTAATAGCTTCCACTCATTCAATTGAAGAAGTAAAAAAAGCAAAAAATGCTGATTTTATTACCTTTTCTCCCGTGTTTAATTCAAAAAACAGACATGGGATTGGAATAGAAACTTTAAATTCCATATGTAATTTGCATCCTAAAGTAATAGCCCTTGGCGGAATTATAAGCGATAAAGAAATAGAAGAAATAAAAAAAAGCAAAGCCGTAGGATTTGCCGCTATAAGATACTTTTTTACATAATTTTATGAAGTTCGTTTCCTGTTTCCATCCATTTACAAAGCTTCTCCCACTCTTCTTTTTCTATCATTTTTTCTGCTTTTTTCAACTCACTTTTAAAAGCCTCTATGGAGTTTAAAAGATTTTTTTTATTCTCTTTAAAAATATCTCTCCACATATGAGGATTACTTTTAGCTAGTCTACTCATATCTTTAAATCCACCGGCTGCAAGAGTAACTATATGTTCTTTATCCTCCTGCTTAAGAACTGCATTAGCTATTGAAAACGAAACTATATGAGGCATATGGGAAATAAAAGCGGCATGTCT
>JBDONV010000108.1:0-2117 GCA_039831165.1 Nautiliaceae bacterium
AAGTTAAACCATAACAACCCCAACAACCGTAACTAACCCCTGTCCTTACATTTACTCAAAACGTAATGAGTCATTAAAATAAGCTGCAGAGTATAACCGAAAAATGAAAGAATCGGTATAAAATAAATAAAAGAAGATAAAAATATCAAAAACCATATTTTAAGATTATTCTTTCTTTCAAACTCTTTATAATCGCAAAAAAGTGCACAACTGTCGAAAACCAGAGGTTTTTTAATCGCCAGTGACCACAAAAACACCTGGTAAAATATATTCACAACAGGAACAAAAAGAAGATAAAACGTAAGGGCAAAAAATATTATAAAATTAATCATACCCTTTAAAGAAACCAAAACGCCTTCTATTATACTACTCTCTTTAGTCGGAAGATTGTAATATTTTTCATTTATCCTGAGTGTGATTTTATCAACAAAAAAAGAGCTGAAAACCCCGATACTTAAAATTACCAGCTCGTAATACAAAAACATTAAAATAATTGTAGAACCGATACCTGTGATAATATTATTAATATGTTCACCAAAAGGAAGATAAGAAATATATATATGAATAAAATCAGTAATGTTTCCTGAAAAAAAGGAAAAGACAATCCCCCACAAAACTACACTGATAAGCAAAGGGGCAAATGCGTATTTAAGTATTTTAGAATCAAACAGATCCGAAAAAGCGTATTTTATCGTATTCATAATCCAGCCTTAAAAATGGTTTTCCCTGCAGACACTCTTGTAAAAGCCTCTTTTTGTAACGGCAAACACAGTTATTTTGGTTCTTGTAAGTTTAGCAATATTTAAAATTTTTGGCAAATATTTTTTATTGAAAGTAAACAGTATTTCATACTCTTCACCGCTGCATCCGATAGTTTTATCAAAGTTTTTAAAAAAAGTAAATCCGACTTTTGACATTTTGGATATTCTTTCAAGTTCTTTAAAAAGCCCGTCACTTATATCAAGTGCCGACGTTATAAAAGGAGCGGCTTTATAAAAAAATTTACCTTTGAGTTTCGGCCTTATAAATTTTGAATTTTTTGATATTTTACCGCCTCTTAAAAGAATATTCAAATCCCTCTTAACACTTCCCAAATCTCCGGTAAATGCAACATATTCACCTACTTTTGCTTTTCTGAAAACCGGTTTTTTGCTTTTACCTATAAAGGTCATAGAAATTGCAAGTTTATCATTTTTAATAGTATCTCCGCCTATTATTTCATATCCATGTTTTTTGGCACATTCATTAAATCCGTCTGTCAGTTGCTTAATATCATAAAGTGAATATGATTTAGGAAACCCTATATTTAAAATCGCATATTTAGGTTTTGCATTCATAACTATAATATCGCTTAAATTCACTAAAGATGCTTTTATTGCGATATCTTTTAAACTCATCCACTCTTTTTTAAAATGAACATCTTCAAAAAAAGAATCACTCGCTATAACACTATCCCCTATTACAGCTCCGTCATCTCCAATGTATTTGGAATTAATATGTTTTATAAAAAACTCTTCTTTCATTTGTTTCTTATTGCTTCAATCATTTTTGATAGCCACCTCTCATCCTTAAGTTTTTCAAGAAGCTCCTTTTCCCAGTCTTTTAAATGTAATTTCTCCAAAAGCTCAGATTTTCTCATTGCTGAATATAATTTAAAATGTTCTTCCACTTCTTCTCTTGTAGGTTCACGCCTGATTGCCACGTAACCGCAATTTTAGAAGACTCAGATGTAATGTTTCCGTCTTTATCGATGGGTTCTACATAAACATCAACCCAGTAATGTTTACCGTCTTTTCTTAAATTCATAACAAGGGCGTTAAAATGCTTGCCTCTTTCGATTGTATCCCACATACTCTTAAATGTCCCTTCAGGCATAAACGAATGCCTTACGATACTGTGCGGAGCCCCTACAAGTTCGTCTTTAGAATACTTAGTCATATCCCTGTACTCTTTAGAAGCAAAAGTAATCTTCCATTTTTGTCCGTCCTAGTAACCAAGGCTCTTGCATCAAGCCCTTACTCTTCAAAAGTCGCCTTTTCCCATAATGGCGTAACGTTTGGTCTTACTGCCATAATAGTCTTTTTTATTTTTATTATAAATAAATTTTAAGGATTTTA
>JBDONV010000019.1:0-7526 GCA_039831165.1 Nautiliaceae bacterium
TTAAAGCTACAAGAGGGGCTGCCAGTTTTTTTGCTTCTTTTGTAAATCCATACGCCAAAATTGAAGTTATCTGATAAGAAAAGATATTTACTATAATTGTAAAAATCAAAATTATTAAAAGCAAAGCTACAAATACTTTCCATGCAAATTTGGGTTTGTATTTCGCTTTTGCAAAACTAGGCAGAAAACTCTGAGTAAAAGCGCCTTCGGCAAAAATCCTTCGAAAAAGATTAGGAAACTTGAAAGCTACGAAGAATATGTCCGAGTATATATTCGCCCCTAAAATGCTCGCACTTAACAAATCTCTTATAAATCCGAGTATTCTTGAATTAAAAATACCCAAAAAATTTATTATAATTGCTTTTATCATAAGCGTAATTTTATCATAAAGGAAATTCATGGGGCTGTTTGACTTTTTAAAAGGTAAAAAAAGTGAGGAATCAAGGGAATTTGAAGAAAAAATAGTAGTAACGGAAAATGTAAACGAAGAGCTTTTAAGAACAGCCCAGTATTATAATATTCCTTTATCAAGCCTTGATTTTGATATTTTAAACGTAAAAACCTATATAAAAACGGAAGAGGATTTTATTCTTGCCGATGAAGAGACATTAGCGTTAATGCAGGATAAAGATTTTTTAATAGATGAGCATAACGAAATTAAGCAGGTGTATGAAATAAAAATAAGAAAATACGTACCTGAAGACGGATTGGAGATAGTAGGGGAGTTAAAAGCCAATAAATTATTAACGCAAGCTAAGTTTATTCTTTTTCCAGAATCCGATTTAAGGGAGTTTAGCGAAACTAAAATGTATGAGGAGCTGAATAAGAAAAAACTTAAAAGCTCTTTTTTAATTCAGATTTTCGATAAGGAAATGAAAGAAGATATAAAAAAGCTTGGA
This sequence comes from Nautiliaceae bacterium, assembly GCA_039831165.1. Taxonomy (GTDB): domain Bacteria; phylum Campylobacterota; class Campylobacteria; order Campylobacterales; family Nautiliaceae; genus Caminibacter. The sequence continues at coordinate 900 of JBDONV010000019.1, forward strand.
AGTATTTTATTGGTTTCGGGGCTTATAGAAGAGAATTTTGAAATAAGGTTATGCAGAGGAATTGACCCTGTAGAAAAAGTTGACGGAAAAATTATTTATCATTTTAAGAAAAACAAAACCTCTTTAAAAAAAGAGTTTATATATCCTGTCAAAAAAGATGAGGTTGTTATAGAGGTTATAAAGCCAAAAGAGGGTAAAAACGGACGGGACTGCAGGGGAAAAATCATTAAAGTAAAACCTCCTAAAAATTTTGAAATTCCGAATATAGAATTTGACCCTGAAAGTATCAAAAAAGAAGAAAATGAAGACAGCATTTTATATATAGCTAAAAAAGGAGGATATATAGTTGTTGAGGATGGAAAATATTATATAAAAGAGGAGCTTGAAGTAAGGCAGATTAATATTAAAACAGGAAATATTCAAGACGGAAACGAAAGCGAGGTAAAACTTGACGTTAAGGAAAAAGACGTATTAAAAGAAGCCATTGCCGATGATATGGTTGTTGAAACAAAAGAGCTTATCGTAAGGGGAAATGTCGGAAACAAAGCGAAAGTAAAAGCTGAAAAACTGACTATTGAAGGGCAAACTCATAAAAATTCCTTAATAGCGGCCGGTGAAGCCCATATAAATACTCATAAAGGAAAATTGAAAGCCAAGGAAGCTCATATAAATTTTTTGGAAGGAGGATATGTTAAAGCCAAAAACGTAAAGATAAAATCGGTTCTAGGAGGAGTTATTATAGGGGAAAACGTAGAGATAGAAAATCTTCTCTCTCATGCAAAAATATACGCTTTAAATAATATTAAGATACACAACTTAAAAGGTGAAGAAAATAAACTCGCAATCGCTCCTCAGGTTGTCTTGGAAGATACCAATATCGAAAAAATGGAAAAAGAGATTGAAGAGATAAAAAGGCATATTAACTTTTTGAAAAAAGAAGCGGCTAAAATAAAAGGACTTTTGAATAAAAATAAAAGCGCTTATGAAGAGTTAAAAAATATTTATCTGGCAGATAAAGCTCAAAATAAAAAAACTTCCAACGTAGTTATAGCTAAACTTAAAGAATATCAGATGTTTGTAAAAAAATTTAAAGAACTTGAAGATAAGATTAAAAAACTGGAAAGAGATAAGAATTATCTTATAGAAACTATTGAAAATCTTCAAAATGCCATTTATAATGCCACTATTATTTCTTTAAGTCCATGGAAACCGTTTAACAGGATAGAATTCGATATAGTTTATCCTCCCGTAAAACTCACTTATGATACAAAAGGAGACGAGGGGGTATGCGGATTTAAACTCAGAGATTTCGGCGATACGTTTAAAATAGTCAAAATAAAGGTTGAAAAAGATGATAGCGGCTCTTAGAGGTAAAGTTTTTGAAAAAGAAGACGGAAAAATTTTTTTGGACGTTAAAGACGTTATTTACGAACTTAACGTCTCTCTTATGACTTTTTCAAATTCAAAAGACGGAATTTATTATATAACTGAAATTATAAAAGAAAATGAATATACCCTTTACGGATTTGTTGATAAAAACGAAAAAAAACTTTTTGATACATTAATTAAATTAAACGGAGTAGGTCCTAAAGTGGCTCTTGCCATATGTTCGACTTTTACTCCGAAAGAATTTGTAGAAATAATTTCAAATGCGGATATTCAAACTCTAAAAAAGGTTCCAGGAATTGGTCCTAAATCTGCAAAAAGAATTCTGATGGAGATGGGAGAATTTGAAATTTCTGTTTCAAATCCTATCCATTCTCAAGCAATAGTCGCTCTTGAAAATTTAGGATTCAAGAAAAGTGAAATTATAAAAGCTATAAACGGTGTTGAAGGTTCACTTGAAGAAGTTATAAAAGAAACGCTTAAAAGATTATCAAAAGGAGCAAAATGAAATACGCTTTAATTTTTGGAGGCAGCAGTTTTGAACACGAAATCAGCATAGTAAGCGCTATTACATTAAAAGAGAGGCTTGATATAAGCGCTTTTATTTTTGTGGACGAAAACAGGGATTTTTATCTTATCGATAAAGAAAATATGAAAAGCAAATATTTTTCAAGCGGAGATTATAAAAACTCTCAAAAACTTGAGATAACAAAAGGAGGGTTTAAATATCAAAAAGGTTTTTTGAAGAAAGATTATTATGTTAACTTTAATGTAGCAATAAATCTAATACACGGCAGAGACGGAGAAGACGGAAAAATACCGGGAATGTTAGAATTTTTTCATATAAAAGCCATTACCCCAAATATTGAGGCCTCCGTAATAAGCTATAATAAAGTTTTAACAAAAGCTTATGCTAAAGAAATAGGCGTAAACGTAATAGATTATGAAATAATAACTTCTCCTTGCACTAAATTCGATTTTCCTATAATCGTAAAACCAGCAAGGCTTGGAAGCAGTATAGGGGTTAGTGTAGTTAAGAATCAAGAAGAATTCGAATACGCTTTTGACGTTGCAAGGGAATTTGACGATTTAATTATAGTCGAACCTTTTATTGAAGGGATAGAAGAGTATAATCTTGCCGGATGTTTTGCAGGTGAATGGATTTTTTCGAAACTTGAAAGAGTTGAAAAAAAGGAATTTTTAGATTTTGATAAAAAATATATGGATTTTACGAGAAAAGAGATTAATCTTCAGGAAGATAAAAAACTGAAAAGAGAGTTTGAAAAGATTTTCAAAAAAGTTTACGGCAAAACATTTACAAATGCCCTTATAAGATGCGACTTTTTTTATAAAGATGGTATAATTTATTTAAATGAAATAAATCCTGTACCAGGAAGTATGGCTAGTTATTTATTTGATGATTTTGAAAAAACGGTTGAAAAACTCGCTAAAAAACTTCAAGAAGAAAAATATATACCGATAAATTACGAGTATATAAACAAGATTCAAACAGCAAAGGGAAAATAGGTGAAAACGTATAGATTTTTGGTAAGCGGAAAGGTACAGGGGGTTTGGTATAGAAAATATGTATCTGAGGCAGCTAAGAAAGAAGGATTTAAAGGATATATAAAAAATCTTTCAGATGGAAGGGTAGAAGCGGTTGCGAATATAGAAAATGAAGAGAGGTTACGTCGTTTTATTGATATTTTAAAAAAAGGCTCTCCTTTAAGCAGAGTTGAAAAAATTGAAACTGAAGAAATTTCTTTTGAGAATTTTCAAAATTTCGAAATAAGGTACTAAGTGGCTAATTTTGCAACACATCTTAACGTAGCGGCTTTTGTAAGCGGAAGCGTAGCCGTGCTTTTTCATTATAACGGTCTTTGTTCAAAAGAAGATGCTTTTTTGTTTTTTTTTGCAGGCAGCATTGGAGGTATTTTACCGGATATAGACCATGACAAATCTACACCTGTAAAGATTATGGAATTTTTCTTTTCGAATCTTACGGCATTTTTGGTAATTTCTAAGTACATAGGGAACCTTCCCGTATTAAATCTGGCTTTAATATGGCTTTTGAGTTATTTAGCCACTTCGGTTTTATTTATTTTTTTTAAAAAAATAACAAAACACAGAGGAATGATTCATTCCGTTCCGGCAGCGTTAATGGCATGGTTTTTGACTTCTATTTTAAGCTATTACTATTTTAATTTTGATATTAAAAAAAGTTATCTTGTAGGTTTTTTTGTGTTTTTGGGATATATAACGCATCTTGTGCTGGATGAAATATTTAGTGTGGATTTGCTTGGAAACAGAATAAAAAAATCTTTTGGAAGCGCTTTAAAAATATGCTCTAAAAATTCGAAAATAAATCTGGTTTTTTATTCCGCTCTTATTTTAACTTTTTTGTTTTTACCTCACAAAAAAGAATTTTTCGGGATTATTAAAGGGATAGCAAAATGTTTGATTTAATTGTTAATTTTATTACGGTGTATGTTTTAGGGGTTTATCTTATCACTGTTTTGCAATGGTACAACTATAAAATAAACAGGGTTATTTTTCATTTTCATAATTATAAATGGCATCTTTTTTATTTTGTCGTTCCTGTTGTAACTTATATAGCTGCTTACAGGTTTTTTTGGATTTATCTTTTTTTCGGGCTTGTTCCCGCCCTTTTTATCTGGTTTAAAAAAACAAAAGGTTTGACGGTTACAAAAAGAGTAAAACGTTTTTTTATAATTTTAGGTTTTTTGGAAACTTTAAATCTTGTTTTTATGAATAAAGTCCATTATAATCCCGGAATTGCATCTTTAATAGTTCTTATCCTTAGTATAATTATTTCTGAAATAGTTGAAGAATTTTTATTTTTAAAATACAAAAAAAGAGCAAAAGAAAAATTAAAAAAAATAAATCCTACGATTATAACCGTTACGGCAAGTTATGGTAAAACATCTATTAAAAACTTTATATATCAGCTTTTAAAAGATGATTTTAAGGTTTATAAAACTCCAAGAAGTGTTAATACCTTAAAAGGAATCGTATTAGATATAAATATTAAATTGCCTGAAAATATAGATATTTATGTAACGGAAGCTGGAGCTAGAGAAAGAGGGGATATTAAAGAAATTGTTAGTTTTTTGGAAAATGAGTATTCGGTTTTGGGAAAAGTCGGACCTCAGCATATAGAGTATTTTAAAACATTGGAAAATATACAAAAAACGAAACTTGAAATATTCGATTCTCCTAATTTAAAAAAAGGCTTTTCTTATGAATTACCACATCCTAAAGCTGTTGTTTTAAAAGACAAGATAAAAAATATAAAAGCCGACTTGAACAAAACGGAGTGGGATTTAGAGATAAATGGTAAAAATTATCATTTTAAAACTAAAATTTTAGGTTCTTTTAATGCGGTTAATATTTCGTTGGCTATATATCAGGCATATGAATTTATTAAAGATATTGAAAAGCTTCAACAAAAAGTCTTCTTTCTTGAACCAATACCTCACAGACTTCAGAAGATAGAAGTAGGAGGAAAAATTATAATAGACGACAGTTTCAATGGAAATATAGAAGGAATGCTTGAGAGTTTTAAACTTGTTAAATCCTACTCCGGGAGAAAAATAATAGTAACTCCGGGTCTTGTAGAGGCGACAGAGGAGATGAATAAAAAAATAGCCAAAGCTATAAATAATACGTTCGATTTGGCTATAATAACAGGAAAGGTTAATAAAAAGATATTCTGTTCATCCTTAACGATTGATAAAGTGTATGTTTCAGACAAATCGAAACTTGAGAAAGTTCTTGCGGATTTAACAAAACCTGGGGATATTATTATTTTCAGTAACGATACGCCTGAATATTTATAGGAGTATGTAATGGAATTTATTAACTATTTAAATGAACATTTGGATATTGCTATTATGAGCGCTATTATACTAGCCGTTATAATTTCGTTTGTTCCAAAAATAGATTTTTATATAGAATCTTTAACAAAAACTTTTATGATAATTTCCGTATTTTCTCTTATTTTACTGACTATTATCGTAAGTTACGATGTAATTATGAGAAAATTATTTTCAGCCGGAAGTATAGCTTTACAGGAACTTGAATGGCATTTTTTCGATATTGTTTTTCTGTTTTCCATTGCTTATACACTTAGTAAAGATAAACATGTTAGAGTTGATATTTTTTATGATAAATTTCCTTTCAAAGTTAAAAAAATAATCAATATTGTCACCATACTCTTTTTTGTTATACCTTTTAGTGTATTAATAATAGTAGAAGCGGTTCCTTTTGTTGAAATGAGTTTCATGCAAAATGAAAGCAGCGGAGACCCGGGAGGGCTTTGTTGCAGATGGATTATAAAAAGTACTATGATATGGGCTTTTTTAACGCTTTATTTACAATCTATAGCAGAACTTAAAAAAATATATTATCAATTAAAACATCATAAAGGTAATTAATGACTGGAATAATTTTATTTATTGCCGCTTTTATTTTATTGATGTTAGGAATTCCTGTGGCTTTTGCTTTTGGTGGCAGTGCTATTTTTGCGGCACTTATGGACCCTGATTTGGGACTTGAAGTTTTTGGTCTGTTGCCTTATCGAATATATGGAATTATGCAAAATTTCACTCTTATGGCTGTTCCTCTTTTTATTTTTATGGGATTTATTCTTGAAAAAAGTAAAATAGCCGAAAATATGCTTGAGTCCATTGGAAAACTTTTTGGTCCTATCAGAGGAGGGCTTGCTATTGCAATTGTAATAGTGGGAGCAATTTTGGCGGCTTCTACGGGAATAGTCGGTGCTAGTGTCGTTATGATGACGATAATTTCACTCCCGGTTATGCTTAAATACGGTTACTCTCCAAGACTTGCAAGCGGGGTGATAGCCGCAAGTGGAACGCTTGGGCAGCTTATACCTCCAAGTATCGTATTAATTATTTTAGGTGCTGTTATGAACATAAGCGTTGGGGATTTGTTTAAAGCGGCTATTGTTCCCGGGCTTATAATCGTCGGGCTTTATATACTTTATATATTGATTGTGGCTTTTATAAGACCTGAAATTGCCCCTCCTATTAAGACTAAGGAGCCTTATTCTAAAATCTTAAAAGAAGCCGCAAAAAGTCTTATAGCCCCTTTTGTTTTAATAATTATAGTGCTTGGAAGTATATTTGCTGGATTTGCTACTCCTACCGAATCCGCGGCAATAGGCGCTCTTGGTGCGATTATTCTGACTATATTTTA
>JBDONV010000136.1:0-2109 GCA_039831165.1 Nautiliaceae bacterium
ATGCTTGAAATTTATAAAAGATATAAAAATATCAAGTTAACAGTTCTTATTTTTAAATTTGATGAAAAGAAAATAAAGGAAATTAAAAAACATCTTAGAAAAAGTGATTTAATTGCTAAATATGATAATGCATTTGTAATTTTACTTAGCGAAACGGGGAATTTCGGTGCGTATAAAGTAAAGAATAAACTGGAAAAATTTTTAGGCACTAAAGGAGAGATAGTAAATATTAATATAAAAGAGGGAGTAAAGGAAATTTTAGAAGAGATAGAAATTAAAATTAAGATTTATTAAACCATCCTTTTATCTTTTCAATTGCTTCTTCTAAAATATTTTTATGCTCTTTTATTTCACCTGTAAAACTTTCATGAAGTTTTTCAAGTAGCTCTTTTTGTTCTGTTGTCAGTTTTTTAGGGTAAACTATATTTATAACTGCTATTAAGTCTCCTTTTATACCTGTATTCGGGTCAGGAAGCCCTTCTTGTTTAAAGATTATTTTTGTTTTATCTTTTGTGTTCGGTTCTATTTCAATCTCTTTTTCACCGTTTAAAGTAGGAATTTTGATTTTATCGCCTAATATGGCGCTAGTGAAGAACACCGGTACGTCAACTATTAAATTGTTTCCTTTTCTTTTAAATACTTTTGAAGGTTTTACATGGAATAAAATATATAAGTCTCCTCTGCCTCTTTTACTTTCGTTTCCCTTGCCCGGAACTCTCATACGCATTCCGGTATCAACACCTGCCGGGATGTCAACTTTAATTTTTTCACTTTTAATTATAAAACCTTTTCCTTTACATTCAGGACAAACTTTTTTAGCTATAAAACCTTTTCCCCGGCATTCCGGACAGGTTTGGCTCATTCTTATAAAACCGTTTCCAACAACAATACTTCCTCTTCCTTGACAGGCAGGGCATATTTCTTTTTCTTCTGCTCCGCTACCTTTACATTTTGGACATAAAGCGTAATATTCATTTGTTATCTCTTTTGAGACGCCAAAAGCCGCTTCTTCGAATTCAAGCGTTATTTCTAACGCTTTATCTATGTCGTACGGAAGATCTTCTTCAAAATTTTCTCCAAAACCTCCTCCGAAAATATCGTTAAACATATTGAAAATATCTTCGAAACTGAAATCATTTTTGTATCCTCTTCCTTCGAGCCCTTCTTTACCGTATTTATCGTAAATAGCTCTTTTTTCATCATCACTTAATACTTGATAAGCTTCGTTTATAAGTTTAAATTTTTCTTCCGCCTCTTTATCTCCCTGGTTTTTATCCGGATGATATTTCATAGCCAGTTTTCTGTAAGCTTTTTTTATTTCTATTTTAGTAGCGTTACGGCTTACTCCTAATATTTCATAGTAATCCATTTCCCCTCCATTTTTTTGTGAAATTATATCAAGAAAGTATATCTGAAGATTTTTGAAGAGGCGCGCCTGTAAGCCGGGTTCTGTTTTGGAAGCTATTTATCTGGGCGCACACCTTACGGTGCCGCTCAAGCGGAGGGTATAATTGCAAGGCTTTACCATCCCTCCTTGCTGCGGGGTGGGTTTACCAGCGGGATATGTCGCCATATCCCCTGGTGAGCTCTTACCTCACCGTTTCACCCTTGCCTGTGAGCTCTAAAAGGCTCCATCGGCGGTCTGGTTTCTGTGGCACTTTCCCTCGCCTTACGGCGGCAGCCTGTTAGGCTGACCCCTGCCTTGCCGCAGCCCGGACTTTCCTCTGATATTTCAGCAGCTTCCCGGCGCGCCTTTATGTGTAATTATATCAAAATTTTGAGCCGCATATGTATTCGCAGTCTTCTAAAACATATGCTTCATGCACTTCGCCAGCTGGAACATTTAACGTATCTCCGGGTTTTAAATGGAATTTTTTGTTTTTAGTATTTATTACCATTTCCCCTTTTAGTATTACCCTTATTTCATCGTATGGATGTTTGTGCCAGTCGTAATATGTTCCTTTTGAGTCATTCCATATGAATATGTTTTTAAACCCTTTGTTTTGTAGTTTTTTTATTATGGCGGATATACTTTTTGACATACTTTTTTCCTTTTTTTTCATATATTTTTTTGAATTTTATCAAATAGTCTCTTGACTTTGATAATTT
>JBDONV010000215.1:0-7469 GCA_039831165.1 Nautiliaceae bacterium
GGTAACGTTTCTAAACGTTCAAAGTTTATAAAGCCTATTTTAAGGGATAAATTTTTTTATAAGGTTTCTAAATATATTACGGCGGCGTGCGATATAAGTGATGGGCTTTTTAAAGAACTTGAAAGAATTTCGGAAGTATCTTATGTTGATTATAAATTTTTTAAAAAATTTGATAAAAATATAGGATGTAGCGGGGAAGAGTATGAAATTTTATTTACATTTCCTAAAAAAAATTTGAAAGTAATAAATAATATAGCTAAAATTACAAGAACACCCATAAATATTTTTGCCGTGACTACACGGGGAAAATATAAAAGTATATGTAAAGAAAACCATTTTTAAGGAAAATCATGAAAGTATTTGCTGATTTGTTTGATAGGAAAATTTTAAAATATACCCTGTTGCCTCTTTTTTTATCTCTTCTGTTTTGGGGAATTGTTTTTTTCTTTTTTGGTGATGATATTATTACTTTTTTAGGTTCTTATGTTGAAAATGTTCCTTATGGGAATAAAATAAGCGATTTTATACATGGAGCGGGATGGCTCTTTTTGGCAGTGCTTTATTATCTTTTGAGTATTTCTACGCTTGGAGTATTTTCAAGTTTTTTTATTGATAAAATAATCCTTCATATAAATGAAAAACATTTCAACTGCAAGCCTAGAGAAGTCTCTTTTAAAGATATTTTTTATGGTTTTTGGATTTCCCTTAAGTCATTTTTTATCTATTTTATTATTTTTGTATTTACTTTTTTGATTCTTTTTATTCCGGTTGTAAATATTTTTTATCAGCTTTTTATGTGGAGTATTTTGAATAAAAAACCTCTTGTGTTTGACAGCAGTTATCTGTTTTTTGACCCGATAGATATGGAAAAAGAACTTGGAATAAAAGCTTGGATTGTGGTATTTTTAACTTCGGTTATATATTTTATTCCGGTTATTTCATGGTTTGGTTATACTATTCAATTGATTTTTATGGCACACATTGTGCTTAAAAAGTGTAAAAATTCTTAATTTGATATAATTACAATAAAAAAGGTTGAGTATGATATATTCACATGCACCAATAAGTTTTCATTTTAATAAAAACAGTGAAAATTTCGTAGTAGAAGAAATTCCCCTTTATCCTTTTGCTCATACAGGCGAGTGGTTAATGCTAAAAGTCAGAAAAAAAGGACTTACAACTCCCGAAATGATTAATAAAATATCTTCAAAAACTGGAATAAAAGCCCGAGATATAGGTTATGCCGGTCTTAAAGACAAAGAAGGTATGACTATTCAGTGGATAAGCGTCCCAAGAAGGTACAGAGATGAGCTAAATAAGTTTGAAGATAAACAGATTAAGATTTTAGAGCAGGATTTACATAGAAATAAACTTAAGATTGGTCATTTAAAAGGGAATAAATTTTTTGTAAGACTTAAAAAAGTGCTTCCTGTAGATGCTAAAAAACTTGACAATGTTTTAAAAGAGATAAAAAAATATGGAATACCTAATTTTTTTGGTTATCAAAGATTTGGAAAATTTGGAAATAACTGGGAAGAGGGTAAAGCTATAATAGAAGGAGATAAATTCGTAAAGAATAGAAAACTTGAAAAGCTTTTAATAAGCGCTTATCAATCTAAACTTTTTAATGATTGGCTTAACGAAAGAATCAATCTTAGTAATATTTTTGATTTAAGCGAAAAAGAACTTTTAATGGCGGGATACGATAAAGAGCTTATAAAGTTTGTAAAATCTCAAAAACACCCTTTTAAACTTCTTCCCGGAGATGTTATGAGCCATTATCCTATGGGTAAATATTTTTATCTTGAAAGTTTAGAAGATACCGATAGATTTTATAAAAAAGAGATAACGGTAACTGGGCTTTTGCCTGGGAAAAAGGTAATTAGGGCAAAAGATAAAGCTAGAGAAATAGAAGAAAAATATGATGAACTTGTCCCGGCTCAGGGTGATAGAAGAATGGCCTGGATTTTCCCTGAAATTCTTGAAAAAAATTATTTAAAAGATTACGCTCAATATGAAATTGTTTTTATTCTTCCAAAAGGGGCTTACGCAACGGTATTAATTGATATTTTAAAAGAAGGGATAAAAGCTTTTAGGGAAACAAAATGAGTTTACCAAGGCTTGCTACTACAATTGCTACCTTTACTGCTCTTGTTTTAGCTATAGCAAAGGTTATAGTAGGATTTATGAGTGGAAGCGTTGCTGTTATAGCCAGTGCTCTTGATTCTATTTTAGATATGGTTATATCTATTTTTAACAATATCGCTGTTCGTATTAGTGAAAGCAAACCTAATTATAAGTTTAACTACGGCAAAGGTAAGATAGAAGGACTTGCGGCTCTTTTTGAAGGGCTTTTTATTATCGCTAGCGGTATTTTTATTATTTATGAAGGTATTAAAAAGATTATTTATCACGAAGCCATAAAAGAGATAGATATTTCAATTTATGTTATGCTTTTTTCTATTTTAGCTACCGGAGGTCTTGTTGCTTTTTTAGCTTATATCGCTAAAAAAACAGACAATTTGATTGTAAAATCTGACCTTTTACATTATAAAACCGACCTTTTGACAAACGGTGCTGTTTTAATTTCTTTAATTATCGTAAAATTTACGGGATTTTATTATCTTGATTTTATATTGTCAATTTTAATTGGGATTTATATTATTAAAGAAGCAAGTGAAATAGTTAAAAACGGTCTTGAAATTTTACTTGATGCTTCCTTGGATTTTGAAACAGTGGAAAAAATAAAAGAGATTATAAAAAAAGAACCTTTAGTACTTGATTTTCATTGTCTTAGAACCCGTAAAGCGGGAAATAGAAATTTTGTAGACGTACATCTGGTATTAACTCCTGAGATGAAACTTAAGCTTGCACATACGATTGTAGAAAATGTGGAAGAAAAAATCAGGGCTATTGACCCGGGTAAAAAATGGATAATAAATATTCATGCCGACCCATATGACGATTCCCATATAAATAAACTTTTAGAGGAGTGCGAGTGAAACTTAAAAATATTATAATGGAAGATAAAAAAGATAAAGCGGTTTTTGAATTTAAGGAAATTAAAGATAAAACAATTTCTGATATTTCCAGATTTTTTACAAAAAACAATATAACTTCATGTGTTATTACTAAAGATAAAAAGCCCTATTATATTTTAACGGCTACGGATATTATAGATGCTCTGGTTGCTCATTATGATAATATGAATATTGCTACTTATATAGAAAAAAATCCTAAGAAAGTTATTACCATAAGTGAGGAAGAAGCGGTTTTTGAAGCTTATAGACTTATGAGAAGTTATAGAATACATCATTTGATTATGGTAGATGAACAAGGTAATTATAAAGCTGTTATAAATTTTAACGATTTTGCCTCTTATCTTACGGAAATAGCCCTTAAAGATGAAATGACGGGTCTTTATAATAAAAGATTTTTTGAATTTATTATTGACAGATATAAAAATGAAGATATAGAAATAGGTCTTATTTTTATAGATTTGGATAATTTTAAAAAAATAAACGATATTTACGGTCATATGTTTGGAGATAAGGTATTAAAAAAAGTAGCTTCTATTATAAGGCATATAATAAGGGATATAGATTATGCTTTTAGATTTGGAGGTGATGAATTTGTGGTAATGGTTTTTACTTCAGATGAAGTGCTTGCGAAAATAGCAAAAAGAATAAAAGATACTATAAAAAATACCGTAATAGATAACGTAAAACTAGAATGCAGTATAGGGTATGCCCATTTTCCAACAGATAGCAATAATTTAGAAGAAGTTTTAAAACTTGCCGATGAGAGAATGTATAAAGAGAAAAAAGCAAATAAGAAGTAAAGGCCTTATTTATTTAAAGCCTCTACCGCTTTTAGCATCATAAGACCGGCTTCGTTTACGCTGTTTCTACCAAGATATTTTGCTTCTCTAGCTGCAATATATGCTTTGTCGAACGTCTCTTTAGAAAGACCTGATTTTTTAATCGCTTCTTTAATGTTTTCAGGAAGAATTCTTACTTTTTGTTCTTTTACGTACATACTTCCAGTATCTGCGATAGCTTTTACAACTCTATAAATTGTTGGATTGATTGGTGCTCCAAATCCTTCAGGAACGCCGCTCATTGCTTCATCCATCATTTTTCCATATTCTGTTTCTATAATATGACCGTCAGGCATTACTTCGATAAATCCTTTTGCTTCAAGTTTGTCAACAGCCTCAAGGATTTTTCTTTTTTCGTCTTCGTCTTTGTCTTCAAGAATATTTTCACAAGCAATTCCTCTATCTGGGATCATTTTGAAAATATCCATTTCATATCTTGTCATGAATGGAAGTTTTGGATGAGTTGCCAGCTCTTCATACATTAAACCGGATTTGCTAGGTTCATATGTTCCAAGAATTCTCTCACGTCTAGCCTCTTCTACCCATTCTCTGTTTGGTGCGCTGAATATTTTATTTGAAATGGCAAGTGTTTTTACGCTCCAACTGTGAATTGGTCTTTCGTCATAATTTTGGTCTTCAATTACTCTTTCACCATCAGGAGTTACGAAATAAACCGCTTTACCTTTTTCATCAACACCTTCAGTAATTAGTCCGAATGCTTCAAGGCTGTATAGATATTCTCTTAAATCGAAGTTTTCTTCGAACCATTTTTTCTTATCAGTTAAATCAGCGAATTTTTTAGCAATTTCTTGTTTTTTCTTAGGCATTTCATCAAGTCTTCTTCCATATTTTTCAAGAAGTTTTTTATATTCTCTGATTTTTCTCTCAAGAAGTTCTGCTTTAATTTCATCAAATGTAGGAGTCTCTTCCGGATTTTCAGGAACTTTTTCATCCCAGATTTTTTTAATTGTTTTTAGAGTTTCTACCTCTTCTTGTTCGATAGCGAATGTTTTTAGAGGTTTTTCGGTTTTGTCTTTATAAATTCTGTAAACTTCAAGAGCTTTTTCACCTGCTTTTGTTAATTGGTCAATATCTGCTACGTATCCTAAGGCTTCAAGGTTAGCTAAGCTGTCAAGGTCAATTTCTTCACCGTCGGCTACTTTTGCTATATCTTCTAAAATAGATAAATCAAGAACGCTTCCCTCAGCTGCCCATCCTCCATAAGTTAATGTTTCTTTTACCGCTTGACCAAGTTCTGTAAATGTAAAAAATTCTCCCACAGGAATTGAATAAGCTATTAATCTCATAGCTTCAAGCAAATCTTTATTGTTTCCTTCAATCGGCAAATAATGAGCATCAGTTGGACCCATTGGAGATTTTCTAATGTAATTTGCAAGTTCAGCGTCTATTACAAGCTCAGGGTTTGTTATTTTGTAAGCTTCGTAAAGGTCGATTGCTTCTTGTGTTAATTCACCGTTTTGGGCAAATCCTCTTTTTTCAAGTTCTGTGTTTGAGATTTTAGTAGTTTTGTTTTTGTTTTTAACAGCTGCGTCAATCATTGCGATTACTTCACTGCTAACCCATTTAAAGTTATCTTTCCATTCATCGATATTTTCGATTTTGTCTTTTACTCTGTTTAAAACATCCGCTACTACATTTCCTGCGTATGTAAATTCGGCAACTGCTGGCATAGGGAATCTTATAATTCCTCCAAGATTTAACTCTTCTACTGCTTCGTTGTTTAAAGCTTCTGTTTTAATTGTTTTTGTATCGCTGTTTAACAGTTCCAAAATAATTTTTGCCGCTTCTTTTTTTATAATCATTGCGCGCCTCCTCTTAATTTTTTCGTAATTTTAACATATCATTTTAGTTTAGTCAATAAAACTAAACTTTATTTTGGCTAGAGTTTAGTCGGGGGATTTAAATTGAAATAGTAACCAAAAAAGAGAAAAAAAGATAGAAAAGATTTAATTTTCTTTTGAATTTTCCTCTTTTTTTTCAGGATTTACCATTTTTGCTATTAAAATGGAAATACCATAAAGTATAAGAAGAGGTGCGGCCATTGCAAGCTGTGAAAATAAATCCGGGGGCGTTAAAACTGCTGCAAGAATAAAAATTATCACTATTGCGTATCTTGCAAAATCTTTTAGTGTTTGGTCCGTAACCAATCCTAGTTTTGCTAAAAAATATGTAACTACGGGCATTTCAAACGCTATACCGAATCCCAGCATCAGTTTTCCAAAGAAACTGACATATTCGCTCATTCTTGGCATTGCCGTAAATTCACTTCCGCCAAACGTTATAAGCATTTTAAAACCTACGGGAAATACCACGTAATAGGCAAAAGCGGCTCCAGCTATAAACATAACGGTCCCCCAAAACACGAAAGGAATAACCAGTTTTTTTTCGTGTTCGTAGAGTCCAGGAGCTATAAAAGCCCATATTTGATATAAAATAAAAGGCAGCGCCATAAAAAGTCCCGCAAAAAGAGAAATTTTTACGGCTGTAAAAAACGGTTCGGCCAGTCCCGTAAAGATAATTTTACTATCTTTTTTAAGCTGTAGTGCTTCTAAAAGCGGCTCACTCATCCACTGGAAAATATCTTTCCAAAATACAAATGCCAGAAAGAAAAAAAGAAAATAGATAATTACTATTTTAATAAGCCGAGAACGAAGTTCGGCTATATGAGGTTTAATCTCTTCAAGCATTTTTTTCTTGTTCTTTTGTTGTAGAATTTGCAGTTGTTGTTTGATTTTCGATTTTATCTGTTTTTTCGGTAGTTTTAATGTCTGTTTCTTCGCCTTCTTTTACGGCATCTTTAAAGTTTTTGATACCTTTTCCAAGTCCACTTGCTAGTTCAGGTATTTTTTTACCCCCGAAAAGCAGTAAAACTACTAATAAAATAACGACGATTTGCCATGTACTTACACCCATTGCGTATCCTTTTTTTGAGAATTTTAGCATAAATTATTGAAATGATGGTATTCTTTGATAAAATTTTACAAAAAAGGAACAAAATGGCGTTAAAACTTGCGGTATTTGATTTTGATTCTACTCTTATGGACGGTGAAACAATAGATTTTTTGGCCGAACCGTTGGGTCTAAAAGACAAAGTGGCTTCTATTACAGAGATGGCTATGAAGGGTGAGCTTGATTTTTTTGAGAGTCTTATAATGAGGGTAAAGCTTCTTGAGGGGTTGGAAGAAAAAAAAGTAGATGAAATTTGTCATAATCTGCCTTTAATGCCGGGGGCTGATGAGACGATAAAAACACTTAAAAAAGAGGGATTAAAAATTATGGTTTTTAGCGGAGGTTTTAGAAACGCCACTTCTTATTTTAAAGAAAAACTGGGATACGACGCGGATTTTAGTAATATCCTTCACAGCAAAAACGGAATTCTTACAGGGCTTTTAGGCGGTGAGATGATGTTTAGCCATTCAAAGGGAGATATGCTAAAAAGAATTCAAAATGTTTTAGGCGTTACTCCTGAAGAAACAATGGTAGTAGGCGATGGTGCTAATGATTTGAGTATGTTTGAGCATGCGGGAACTAGAGTTGCTTTTTGCGCAAAAGAAATTCTTAAAAAAAA
>JBDONV010000077.1:0-7444 GCA_039831165.1 Nautiliaceae bacterium
AAAACAATAAAGAACTTTGGCTTGATTTAAAAGAAGATATAATCAGATTAAAAGAAGAGGGGATAATTTAACATTGCCCGTATAGATAAAAACTATTACCTTACCTACTCATACCCCTTTGTTCTCCGATATCAGTTTGCAATAAGTTGTGAGCGGTGCGGGGCTTGCAGAAAGTTACAACAGGGCAAAAAACTCCCTTAACTTCCCCGCACCGCCCCCAGCAGCTTGACTACTGGGTCGCAACTTAAAAAAGTTACTTGGCAAGTAACAAAAAAATTTGGTAAAATAAAAATACATTTACCGCTTATGCGGTGCTCTACAATACCCTAACGCTCGGGTGTAGAGCTGAAGTGTGTCGGGTGAGCGAACGCATACCCCCTGCGTCCCGATGCACGACAGGCAAAACCTGTCGAAGGTGGGGGTTTAGTCAGTATCCCGCCCGGGATACTTGAAAGAGCCTCGGGGAGCCCGAGAAGGCTGTCACGGCTTTTAAAAAAAGCCGATGGCAGTAAAGGGGTGGAGTATGCCCTAAAATCTACCTTCCCCGAGGCGGGTTGGAAGTAGTTAGAAACTCCCTTAAATCTACATTTTGAAAAAAAATCAATTTAGAAATAGTTGTTAGGTTAAAAAGCGCTTGGCGCATATGTTTTGTCTTTGCAAGCTCCAAAGTAGTTTCGATTAACGGCACAATGTAATACAGACATATACGCTATTAGCCGTTGAGCGAAGCGAAACGGAGCGAGCAAGGCGAGCTTATTGCGCAAAGCGCAAATGCAATACACGATTACCGCTTTATGCGGTATGAGTGTATTGCATTTAATAGGGCGAAGCCCGTCTCTTTAAGCGACCAGCGGGAGCTGTAAAGAGACGGGTGGAGCCCTTGCCTTAATGAGTGGGGCTTTTAAGTCCCCGAAATTAAGGCAATTTTAAAACTTTTGAAACGATTTTTAAAACACTTCAAATTTTATGAAACATTGTTTCAAATCTGTTTCAAGTGAAAAAAACGCTGGAGGCTTTAAAGCTCAGGAGAAAATCAAAAAAAATCATTAGAAAGGAGGTTAGAAAAATGGCAGTGCAAGTCAAAAAATACAGGCGGAAACTCATTCATAAGGTAGATTAGAAATCTACTCAGGCGGTGTAGTTTCTCAGGTTAAAAAGCAAAAGTTGCTTTTGGTAGTTTCGCGATAACTACCTTAAAAAAATCGCAGGTCTTAACTTAGCCGGTGACTGCCATTGATTAGAAAAATTAGAAATTTTTAAAAGCTCCCGCAATTTTTTATACATTTAGCTCCAAGACTTGGTCTGGAGCGTTTATCTATATTTCCGTTTGGAGATATAGATAAATCGCCCTGATGACTGCAAGCACAAGGCTTGCAGGGTGGCACAGGGTCGCCACGCAACTTACCTGCCCGTTACGCAACTTAATCCAAGCCCTGTGCCACTTGCAAACCGATAACAGAATACAAAAAGGAGTAAATTATGCTACCAAAAACACAAATTAAGCCCTTAATGAAAAAACTTGGAATTAAAGAAGAAAAAAACGCCGTATTTTTCCTTGCAAGACTTGAAGGTTGGATAAACAAAAACGGAAACACCACAATAAGTCTTGCAAAAGGCATAAACAGAATACTTGAAGATATACACCAAAAAGAAATTCAAAAAGCTCAAGAGCTTAAAAAAATCAATCTTCAAAAGATCAAAAATCCTCTTTTAAAAAAATACGCAAAAGAAATTTTAGAATTACATCTTCAAGGATGGGGAGTTAGACGCATTGAAAAATGGCTCTGGGAGGCTCATAAAGCAAAGATTTCATATTCAAGCATATATAGACTACTAAAACAACAAAAAACGCTTACAGAGGCTTAAAATGGCTAATTTAAGAGGTGGAACATTTGAGAAGCAAATAAAAGACGCTTTTCATAGAACGCTTGCTCTTGGGGAGAGCAGGCATATGAAAGATGATAATTTTACACACTCCCTTGCCTTAGCTGAAAAAAGAAAGATGTATTTAAACGATTTTAAGGAATTTTTAGAGCAAAAGGGAATAACAGAAGGAAAAATCAATCAATATATGACAGAAGATATGATTAGAGACTTTATAGAAAGCCGTGTAAGCAATTTAAGCCCAAAAAGTGCATTGGACTATACAACAGGCTTTAATTCGCTTTTAAAAGGATTAGAGCAGGCAAATATAACCATTCCTGCAAATCCAAGTGAGAATGATTTTTTAAAAGACTTTAGAGAAACTTTTAGAGAGGAAATGAGAGAGCTTGAAATTGAAAGCGGTCGTTATATAGACAACCTGCAGGAAAAGCTGGAAGCTCTCCAAGAGATAAGATACGAAAGTTATGTAATCGCAAAACTTCAAAGCGAAACAGGATTAAGAGTTAGCGAGGCAATGGAAGTTGCAAGGAATTTTGAGAAGTATTACAACCAAGAAACAGGAAAACTTGAGGGAGTTATAGGCAAAGGAAACCACGAGTATGCTCCAAAAGAGATCAGCTATCAATTAGCCCAAGAAATTCAAAAGATGGAAAATATCCCACATTACAACACATACAATCACGATTTAAAAGAGATTGGCATAAATAGAAGCCACGATTTTAGGGTAACTTATGCAAAAGACTTATTAGAGCATAAGTTAGAACAGGGAACACCTTATAAAGAAGCTCTAAAGGAAGTATCTCAAGAAATTAACCATCATAGACCTGAAATGACGGAATATTATCTGGCAAGGGCTTAAAGATAAAATCCCCAGCCTTTGCCTGGAGAATAGCCCCATTTCATCCCTGAGTCTTTGCCTTCTTCTTCATCAATCAAAACAATTGCAAGATATATATACCCTGCAATAAAAATAAAAGTTTTTGAGTCTAGTTCGTCTAAGTGCATACCCCAATACACAAACCACACAAGAAAAAACGGAAAAGTTATTGCATACAGCTTTAATAAAATCTTTCTAAGAAAGCTTATTTTCGCTATTATCCCTAATATAATCGCTGCTAAAATTATATCCATCCTCTCCTCCTTTTAAAGATTTGAGATTTTAAAATCAACTTTACATCCCAACGCATTGGCATATTTTATCAAAGTCATTAAATTTGGAACATACTTATTACTTAAACTTTCAAGCCTTGAAATATTAGATTTTGAAGTATGCATTCTTCTTGCAACTTCTTCTTGAGTTAATCCTTTTTTTAATCTTGCTTGAAGCAATTGTTTTTTAATTTCAAAAATTGGTTTTAAGTTTTCATATTCTTCTTTTACTTCAGGATTAGAAAGAGCTTTTTCCTTAAATTTTTCAAAACTCACCATTTTCAAGCTCCTTTTTTCTTTGTAATGCAATTTCCAACTCTTTTTTTGGAGTTTTTTGAGATTTTTTTATAAAAGAGTGCAATATTACTATTTTTTGTCCCTTTTGGTAGCAAAATATACTTCTACCTATTCCTTCCTGCCCTTTTGCTCTGATTTCCAAAAGCCCGTTATCCAAATGCTTTATATAAGGCTCTCCTATTTTAGGTCCAAGTTCTTGTATAAGTTCAAAAATATGCAACAACTTTGCCAAAATTTTTGGAGGAAAAGCCAAAGTTTCCTCCTCCACTTTGTTATTAAAAAATAAAATTTGCCATTTCATATCGCTATGTTATCAAAAATGATAACTTAATGCAAGTAATTAACTTAACATAATAAACATTCTCCTTATTTACCGCTATTTTCAAAGCGATTATACTGCTTTTCTTTAATTGCACTCTGACAACAGAATACATAACACTATCCGTAACCCAAAATGTTATAATCTGATAACAGAATACAACAAAGGGGCTAAAATGAAAAAAGAAAGCTATAAAGATTTTGTGTATCTTAAAATCCCAAAAGATGAATGGGAACAAATTGAAAAAACTGCGCTTAAAAAAGGGAAGCATATTAAACAGCTAAGCTATGATGACTTAATCAGATACAAATTTGCATATGAGCTGGGAATAGAAAGCAAACAAATTAGCGCCTCAGAGGCTCATAGACGAAAGAAAGCAAAAAAAGATATGCAGATATACAAGACACTTGAAAATTACTTTACAGGGCTTTTTAAAAGCGAATTAGAACATATTAATCCCTATAAACTATCAAAACTTGCAAAAGTGAATTACAGAACGGCAAAAAGATTTTGGGAAGAGTATAATTTAGACTATTGGATACCTAAATTTGAAAAGAACTCAGAAACTCTAAAAGAATTTTTATACAAAGAATTAAGTGAGAGCATAATTTATAACAAAAATTAGTTCTATTGCATTTTTCCACCTTCCCAAGTAGGTTAGGTATCAAAAAAAAATCGCGCGCGTTTTTGAAAATTAACAAAACTTAATTTAATTGAGTAAGAAACAAAGTAGATTAACGCACCCTTCCTCTTATAATCGTACATTCTGAGTAAAAAAAGAAAAGTCAATTAAAAGAAGATAATTTTAAAACTTAAATTTTTTCCTCTTTTTATTTTTTAGCTTTTAGCCTTCGGCTTAAAAGCACTAATCGGAATGCGCCTATCGGCGCTTTAACATCCAAGAAAAAATACAGGAGTGTAAACCCCTTATATAGAAAATCAGGATTGAGACAAAATTTTATTTGAATTCAAACATAATTTTGATAAAATACAGGTAGGGTTCGGCCAAACCCTACCTAAACAACCTGTAAAAGGATTTTGAATGTGTAGAAAGTCTCTCAAGAAAGAGCGACAATGTTAAAGTTACATACTTCCGTAACAGGATTATATCACAAAAATGTAACAAAGTGGGATAATTTTTGGATATTTTTTTATCTGGCAAATGCCCGTGGCGATGAATGGATTGAGCTTTATCTGCCTACACCAAACATACTCATCTATCCAAAAAACAAAAACGGCATTTTTATCGGTTACGCAATTGATGGATTTTTTGGAACTTCCAAAGCTAAAAAATTCTTAGAAGATATCATTAAGCGTTTTGAAATTACTTTTTTAAGCCTTGATAATATCTCCTATGTTGAAAGAGTTTATCATCCTCCAATTATAGATGAAAACACACACTACCTCTTGCAGTTAGAAAGAATTTACTCTCTAAAAGACTTTAGCACTATTTTAAAAAGTCTTAATTCAAAAAAAACTTCAAAAAAAGAACAGGTTATTAAAAACCTCAAAATTGCCAAAGCTCTTGGAGAAAGAAAAATAACTGATGATGCCCTGTTTGACTATATGCGTTTTATTGCTTATGATTTTGTAAAGACAAACGGCAAAGAAACTCTGACAAGAGAGTATTTGGAAAAAATTGGAGAGATAGGCAACGAAGTTTTGGGAAAAACAAAAGAATTTAGCACAATTAGAGCCAAAGCAAAAGCTATTTATAACTGGATAATGGAAAATTATCAAATTAGAAAGGAGTTAGAAAATGTTAAAAAATATATTAGAAAACTTAGTGATGAGGAGTATGAAATGCACAAAAGAGAAATAGCCCTTAAAAATTCACAAAAAATAGCGGAGGAAACAAAAAAGAAAGTATATGATGCTATCAACAAACTAAAAGAAAAAGAAGAAAAAATTACCGTTAGAAAAGTAAAAGAATTAGCAAAAGTTAGTATCAATAGTGCAAGCAAATATATAAAACAAGCAAGGGAAGAGGGGATAATATGAGTCAATTAGACAAACTACCGTTTATCTCAAAAAAGAAATAGACAAATTGGAGGATATCGATGAGTAATATAATCTACCCTATATTAGCATTTATAATCGGAGCTTTGAGTTTAATAATTTCTTTTATTATCTTGACTAAACACAAACCCCACAAGGAAAAATGAAAAAAATAAATGGTCAAGAGGCAATGCCGACCCCCTGCGGTGCGTCCTCACGGGCGCTCCTCGGGTTTCGGCATTGCGTTTTAAGCGTTTATAAGGCTTTTTTTTGTTTTTTGTATGTAAAAGTATTATTTTTTTGTTTTTGTTGCTTATAATGGCTTAAATCGTTAAATAATGATATTTTTTTGTATATTTGGTTTTGTTTATATTTTTAAAAATTTAAAATTAAAAAAACTCTCTCTACGCGCGCGCGCGCGCGTATAGTGTCTATATATATTCTTGTAATATGTATAGTGTAGGGTGTCGAAAAGCCCGAAATTTAGGGATTTTGGTGTTTTAAAAAACAAAAAAACAGAGTGAAAAAACAAAAAAACAGAGTGAAAAAACAAAAAAACAGAGTGAAAAAAAACAAAAAAACAGAGTGAAAAAACAAATTATATAAACAAATTTTGTTTTTTAAAGTTGTTTATGTTACAATTTTTTTAAAAAAAGGCGATAATATGCTTATCGAACCATCGGAAAAAAATTATGTAACAAAGTCAGAAAAACTTTTAAAAGCCAGATATGAACTTAGTGAAGTAGCAATTAAATTAATAGCAATATTTTACAGCAATATAAAAAGAAGTGATGAAATAGGCAAAGATTATGAAATAAGAGTAGCCGATATAGCGAAACTTTTAAATAAAAATTACGGGGAACTTTATAATGAAATTAAAGAAGCAGTCGAAGAGCTTATGAGTAATCCTGTGTTTATTCCTGATGATGATAATCCAAAAAACTATACCGCTTTTAATTGGATAGCAGATGCAAGATATAAAGATGGAATTATTGCTTTTACAATTTCGAAACGTTTAAAACCTTATGTTTTAGGACTTCAAGAGAAGTTTTTAAAATACAGACTTGAAAATATTTTGCCATTGAGAAGTAAATATGTAATCAAGCTTTATGAGATTTTAAAAGATATTTACAATAAAAAGGACAGATACGGAAACAAAGCGGAAAAGATATTGAAAATATCAGAATTTAGAGAAATACTTGAAATTCCGAAAAGTTATCAATATTCGAGCCATATTAAAAAACTTATTTTAGAAAAAGCAAAGAGGGATTTTATTGAAAATACGGATATTTTATTTGAATTTGAAGAGCTTAAAACAGGACGCAAAATAACGCATTTGAAATTTATAATAAAACCTAATCCAAAAAAATTGCAAACTGATAACAGACTGCAAGACGCATATTTTAACTCCCGCAAAAATTTTGTAACGCTTTTAAGAAAAAATTATTCAGGAAACGGAAAATTTTGGGGATATAAAACAATCGACGGGCAAATTTTTTGGCTTGGACTTGATAAAAACGGCTTGATATATGCTACAAATGGAAAAGACATAAAAGATTTTAACGGGGTAGAGAGTGCGGAGCTTTACGATTTGTGGCTTAAAATCGCTCAAAATAGTAATTTATACAGGCAATTAATAGAACAAGGCGTATGCTTAAAAGATATAGCCGAAAACAATAAAGAACTTTGGCTTGATTTAAAAGAAGATATAATCAGATTAAAAGAAGAGGGGATAATTTAACATTGCCCGTATAGATAAAAACTATTACCTTACCTACTCATACCCCTTTGTTCTCC
>JBDONV010000050.1:0-2084 GCA_039831165.1 Nautiliaceae bacterium
TTCAAAAAAGCGCTTGTAAATACGATGCTGATGCCAGAAGACCCAAGAAGCGTTGATTTGTTCAGTGATAAAATAGTATTAAAAGGAAAGCCTTTTTTAGCGGGACAGATAAAAGATTTTGAAGGAAAAGTGGTTTTATATCCCTGGAGGGCCAACAGGTATGCTAATTGGCTTTTAAAGCATAAATACAGACACTATAAAATAAAAAATAAAACAGTTTATTACGTGACGTTTCCTTTAACAAAAAACGCCGAAGATATAAGGGCTAGAAGATATAAACCTTATGTTGTTACTTATTCTAAAAAATATGCTATTTCCAAAACGCTTGTTTTTGCGATAATTAAGACCGAAAGCGATTTTAACCCTTATGCGGTAAGCTACGTTCCGGCTTTTGGGCTTATGCAGATTGTGCCTACGACTGCGGGAGTTGAGGGGTATGAGAGGGCTTACGGTTATAAAAAGATACCTTCAAAAGAGTTTTTATTTGTTCCTAAAAACAATATAAATATAGGAACTGCTTATTTAAACGTTCTTTTTTACCGTTATCTTAAAAAAATTAAAAATCCCATCTCAAGGGAATATTTGGCAATTGCCGCTTATAACAGCGGAATAGGTAATGTTTATAAAGTTTTTAGTATAAGAAGGGATAGGGCTATAGCGATTATCAATAAACTCTCTCCTAGGGAAGTATATTACAGACTAACCCGCAGGCTTCCTACGGATGAGGGGAGAAGGTATCTTCCTAAAGTATTAAAACATAAAAGGTTGTTTGTTAAAATATAGAAAGATATCTTTCTATTCCGTCAGGGGCTAGTGTTACGGTTTTTTCTTTTAGTTGTTGGGAAGCTAGTATGTTTGCGGCTGTTGAGATTCCTCCGGTTATTCCTTTTTTAGGAAGTTTTTTCATAAATTCTATTGCTTCTTCGTCGTCGATTAAAATCACGTCGTCGATTAAATTCAAATTGAGCGTTTTTGGTATAAATCCGGCTCCGATTCCCTGGATTTTATGAGGTTTCACAGGAAGGTCTTTGTCGTAAATTTTATTATAAATTACTGGGGAATTTTTTGATTCAACGGCTATTATTTTAACACCTAAAGGTTTTAATATTTTTCCGATTCCGCTGAGACTTCCTCCGCTGCCAACGGCGCATACGAAATTTTTAATATTGCTTATCTGGTTTAAAATCTCAAGGCCGGTAATTTCCTGAGAGACGGAATTTAGAGGGTTTTCAAATTGTTTTGCGAAATAGGCGTTTGTCTTTTTAACATAATTTTGGGCTTCTTTTATAGCTTCAGCGATGGACCCTTGGGTTAAAATAAGGTTTGCTCCGTACGCTTTTAACAATTTTTGTCTTTCGATTGAATAGCTTTTTGGCATAAAGATAGTGGCTTTTAGGTTAAATTTTTGGGCGTAAAAAGCCAGTGCTATTCCCGTATTGCCGCTTGTTACTTCCACAATTTCTTTATATCCTTTTAAAAAAGCTTCTTTGCACATAAAAAGAGCGGGTCTGTCTTTTATGCTTCCAGCCGGATTTTTATATTCTAATTTTACGGATATGTCTCCTAATTGAAAAACAGGTGTGTTAAACATTTTCTACTCCTTTTAAGAATAAAATTCCTATAACGCTTGAAATAAGAGAAATAACAAAAAATAAAAATGCCGCCACTATACCGACGGTTGGATTTAAATGCAAATATTCAAGACCGTATAAAAATGTAAGTTCTCTAAGCCCTATTCCTCCTACGGATACAGGAATGACACTTATAATAGAAGAGATATAAAAAAGGATTAAAAAATCGCTTAAATGAGATTTTAATCCAAGAGAGATTAAAATTGCTAAAAATGAAAATCCTTGGAGCAATTGAATTATTACAGAATATAAGAAAGGGTAAAAATTAAATTCCAAAAAGAGTATTTTATGCAGTAAATAAAGTCCAAAAGGAGCTATAACAATCAAAAGTCCTGTAAGCCATATAAATTGTCTAAACGAAGAAATAAATATAATAACCCCTATTAAAAACATTATAGCAAAAAGCCCGGAAATTCTGTCAATAAGTAGCGCTTTTAAGATTTTTTTGTATCC
>JBDONV010000117.1:0-7382 GCA_039831165.1 Nautiliaceae bacterium
TCTTGGTGCGTTTAAAGTATATAAAAAGATTTTAGATGAAGTTTTTAGAGGGGAAAAAGAGATAGATATCTCCGAGGCACATCTTGATAAATCGTCTATGAACTTAAAAAAATATTACCTTATCCGTTCTTCCGATAAAAAATATCTGTTACAGTTGGCATATGTTGTGGATATGTTTAATATTTTAAAAAAAACGTATGACAAAATTTTAAAAAAAGCTGAAGATTTAAAAGAATTGGAAATTTTCTTTGTGGAAAAATATTTTATTTATAAAATAGATTTTAATAACAGGTATCATAAAAAAGAGAATTTAATTCAATTAAAAAAGTGTTCCGCTCATATATTTTCATCAATTTTTAATAAAAAAATATCGGATGTAAATTTAGCTGAAGAAGTGGAAAAAGAGTTTAAAAATAATAAAGACCATATAATTAGATTAAACCTTGATAAAAACATTTTGGAAATTTATGTAATAATAAGGGGCGTTTTTGATAATCAAAAAAACAGGTTTATCATTAAAGCCGTTTACGATACATCTTCTTTAAAATCCGTTATTAAAGCTTTAAAAGAGAGATTTTTTGTTGTTTTAATATCTTTGTTTTCCATAATAGCCATTATGTATGCTTTTATAGTAATTAAAGTTTCAAGAGAAATAGAATATATAGTTTTTCATATGAAAAAAAATGAAAAAATTAAAAAAGACTCATCTTTTATTGAAGAGATAGATACGTTAAAAAAGAAGTTTAACGAATTTAGAGAAGCCTTAACGGAAGAGATAAATAAAAATAAAATTTTGCTTACCGAAAATAAACGTTTTATCGTTGATACGATACATCAGATTAAAACGCCGCTTAGTATTATTACCCTTAATTTGGATTATGTTAAAGAAAAAGAAAAGGATAATGAAATAAAAGAGGTACTAGAAGAAATAGAAGCGGCAGTTACGATACTTTCAAATTCTTACGAGGATTTATCATATATATCAGGTAACGGAATAGTAAAATACGAAGCAAAAGGTGAAATTAATCTTAGCGAAAACTTAAAAGAGAGAATTAAGTTTTTTGAAACAGTTGCGAAAGCCCATAATAAAAAAATCTTATCATATGTTGAAGAAAACATTTTTTTTAAAATAAATAAAATAGAATTTGAGAGAATAGTGGATAATAATTTATCAAATGCCGTTAAATATTCTTCTAAAAAAAATATTATTGTAAGTCTTAAAAAAGAAAAAAATAATATTATTTTAAAATTTGAGTCTTTTGGAGAAAGAATAAAAGACCCGGTGAGTATTTTTGAACAGAATTATAGAGAACATATTCATAAAAGAGGTCTTGGTATTGGACTTAATATAGTAAAAAACATATGTGATAAGTATGGTATCGGGTATAAAGTTTATTATAAAGAAGGAAAAAACGTATTCGAATATATATTTAAAATTTGATACAATTTCAAATAAAAAGGTTAGCGTTTGCTTATTTTATGCAGTGCGTCTCCCACTAGAGCTAAACTTCTAAAAAGTTACGGAATTTCCTTTATTCAAAAATCATGCGATTTTGATGAAGAAAAAATTTCAACTAAAGACCCTTACGAATTTGTTGTTTTTGCCAGTTACGGTAAATTTAAAGAATGCGAAAAGCGCTTTCCAAACGATGATTTGGTAAGTGCCGATACGGTTGTAACCGATGGAAAAAATATTTTGAGAAAAGCGAAAAATAAAGAAGAGGCAAAAAAGATTCTTTTAGCCCAAAGCGGAAAAAAAATAAAAATACTCACCGCTATGTGGGTGAAATTCGATGAAAGAGTTTTTGGAAGGGTTGATGAAACCGTTTATTTTTTTGATAAGTTTGATGAAAATGATTTGGAAAAGTATCTGAATTCTGGCGAATGGGAAGGTAAAGCCGGAGCCTGTATGGTTGAGGGATTTTGCAAAAAATATATAAAATATGTTAAAGGATACGAATCTACGGCGATGGGGCTTTGCGTTGAAGAATTAATAAAAATTATAGGAGATAAATATGTTAATAAGTGAAATTCAAGAGTTTCAGAAAATCAGAAAAGAAGCAAGGGCGTATCTGTGCTTTCTTCTTCAGAGAAATCTTCCAAACCGGCTTCCTAATATAAGCATAGATGCAATATATGAGGGACTTGAGAGAATTATTCACGAGCTTCCTTTTGCAAACGCCGCATATATTCTTGATGCCAACGGAAAGCAGATAAGCAAACTTATAACGTTAAAAGATACGCTAAAAGATTTCGAAGTCGAAGTTAATCAGTCAAACAGGACATATTTTTATAAAGCCGTAAAAGAAAAAAAATGTATTTTAACCGACCCTTATCCTACACTGGTAGGCGGGGATATGGTGGTAAGTGCCGCTATGCCTATTTTTAACGACAGAGGTCAGCTTATATATGTTGCGGTAATAGATATTCCTTTAAGGGAACTTTTGAAATTTATTCATAGGGAAAGAGGGGATACATGGGTTTATAATTTTAATAGGATTGTGTATGGAATTTTTGCAGGGGCACTTTTTGCTATTTGTACTCTTTTATTTATTGACGGTATAAAGATGTTTTTTACTTATACCTTTAGTAATATAGATGTTAAAAAAATGTTTGAAGCCACTATTTTAATAACTCTTTCATTGGCGCTTTTTGATTTGGTAAAGACGCTTTTAATGGAGGAAGTTATAGGGGAAAAAGAAGAACACCCTTTTGCCATTCATAAAACAATGATTAAATTTTTGGGAAGTATTGTAATAGCCCTTGCTATTGAAGGGCTTATGCTTGTATTTAAATTTGCTATGATATCTCCTCAAAAACTTGTGTATGCGGCGATGCTTTTAGCGGCTGTTACGTTTTTACTAATAGGACTTGCTTATTATATGAAAAGTGTTAGTAAAGAGATTAAATAACGGAGTATATTGATGATAGGTATAGTTGATTATAATATGGGGAATCTTGCAAGCGTGAAAAACGCTTTTGATAAAATAGGGGCAAACACAGATATAGTTAAAGACCCTGATAAACTTAAAAATTACGATAAGCTTCTTTTCCCGGGAGTTGGAGCTTTTGGCGATGCTACCCAGCATTTAAAAGAAACAGGACTGGATGAGGCGATGAAAGATTTTGTAAAGACGGGCAGATATGTTTTGGGTGTATGTCTTGGTATGCAGCTTTTATTTGAAAATAGTGAAGAATTTGGAAAACATAAAGGTCTTGGAATAATTCCGGGCAATGTTGTCAGATTTGATAAAAAAATAGAAAAAGACCATAAAGTTCCTCATATGGGATGGAATAAAATGTTTTTTCAGGGGCATTCACCTCTTTTTAATGGTCTTAATAATCCTTATTTATATTTTGTTCATTCTTATCATGTTGTTTGTGAGGATAAATATGCTATTGGTAAAACATTTTACGGCTATGAGTTTGTCAGTGCAGTAAATAAAGATAACGTATTTGGTTTTCAGCCTCATCCGGAGAAAAGCCATAATGCCGGTTTAAAAATTTTAGAAAATTTTGTAAATTTATAAGGAGTTTATTATGATAATTTTTCCGGCTATTGATTTAAAAGACGGTAAAGCGGTCAGGCTTACTAAGGGGCTTATGAAAAGTGCTAAGGTATATAGTGATGAACCTTGGGAACTTGCTAAAAGATTTGAGGATATGGGGGCTGAGTGGCTCCATATAGTTGATTTAAACGGCGCATTTGCTGGAGAACCGAAAAATATAAAACAGATTGAACAAATAAGAAAAAATACTAATCTTAAAATTCAACTTGGCGGTGGAATAAGAGATGAAAATACTATAAAAAAATATTTGAATTTGGGAATAAACAGACTAATTTTAGGCAGTATTGCGGCAAGAGACCCTAAAAAAGTTATAGAACTTGCCGATAAGTATCCTATAGCCGTGGGTATCGATGCAAAAGACGGATTTGTAGCGGTTGACGGCTGGGGAAAAAGTGAAGGGATAAAAGCCAGTGAACTTGCAAAAATTTATGAAAATTCTAAAATAGAGTGTATAATTGCAACTGATATTTCGAAAGACGGGACTCTAAGCGGTTTGAATATAGATTTTATACTCGATATAATGAATGCATCAAAAAAAGATGTAATAGCAAGCGGCGGTGTCGCAAGCGAAGAAGATATTAAAAAAGTAAAAGAAAACGGGATATACGGAGTTATAATAGGTAAAGCCTTTTATGAGGGCAGAATAGATTTAGAAAAAATTTTAAAGGAGTATTAATGGGAAAGTTACTTGTAGTGGATGATTCTGGTACAATGAGAAGAATTGTTAAAAACGCATTGACGAAGCTCGGATTTAAACCAGAAGATATTTTAGAAGCTGCAGACGGTAAAGAGGCATGGGAAGTGTTTCAACAACACAGAGATGAAATAGACGCCGTTTTAACAGACTGGAATATGCCTAATATGACAGGGCTTGAACTTGTTAAAAAAATTAGAGAAGATGAAGTTAAAAGGGGAGTTTTAGGAAGTGGTAAAGATTTTTTAAAAGATATTAAACTCGGAAAAGGCGTAAAAATCATTATGATTACTACAGAAGGTGGTAAAGAGAGTGTTCTTGAAGCCGTAAAAGCCGGAGTTAACAACTATATTGTAAAACCGTTTACCATTCAAAAAATAGAAGAAAAACTAAAACAGTTAAAGCTGTTATGAGAGAATTTTATTACGAGTTAAGTGTCACCCCTTCTTCTTTTAAAGAAGAGATAGAAAATTTTTTAATGGAGCGTTTTTTTAACGGAATAGAAGAAAAAGAAAATACTCTTATTTTAAGAAGCGAAGAGGGGTTTGACAATTTAATAAAAGAATTAAAAGATTATGTTAAAGCGTTAGAAGAAATTTTTAACACTCCCGTTGATTTAAAGATTGATTTGAAAAAAAAATCCAATAAGGATTGGGTAAAGTCATATCAGGAGTCCGTAAAACCGGTTGAAATAGAAGAATTTTATATCCATCCAAGCTGGTATTCTCCAAAAGAAGGAAAAATAAATATAGTAATAGACCCGGCTTTAGCTTTTGGTAGTGGACATCATGAGACTACGAGAAGTTGTGTTAAAGCTATTAAAAAATATGTAAAAAAGGGAGGTACTTTTTTGGATGTCGGTTGCGGCAGCGGTATTTTGGGAATAGTAGCTGCAAAACTGGGCGCTAAAGTGGATGCCTGTGACACAGATGAGTTGGCGGTTGCTTCTTCTAAAGAAAATTTTGATTTAAACAAAGCGGAATATAACAAAATCTGGAAAGGAAGTGCTGGCGATACCGAAAAAAAATATGATGTCGTAACGGCTAATATAATAGCTGATGTACTGGTTTTTATAGCTCCGGAACTTAAAGCCAGAGTTAACGACATTTTAATTTTGTCTGGTATAATTGATAAATACAAAGATAAAGTTTTAAACAAATATAAAGATTTTAAGCTTATAGAAGAGATAAAAGATAACGAATGGGTTACTCTGGTGCTTAAGAAAGGAAATTAATGGATAAAAAAAATAATAACAATAATAATTTTTTTAATCAAAACCCTCTTCTTTTTTTTATTGTGTTTGCTGTTTTAATAGTCATAGTTTTCAGAAGTCTTGGAAGTGGTGTTAGCGAGGTTAATAATTTGACAAACGCCGGGACCAGTCAGGTTATGGCGTTAAGTTATTCGGATATAAAAACGCTTGCAAAAGAAGGCAAGCTTGAGTATGTGGCAATAGGTAGAAATTTAATCAAGGCTAAATTAAAAGACGGAAGGATAGTCACTGTTCAAAAAGTACCGGGTGATAATACTTTAGTGGAAATTTTAGATAAATATAAAGTACCTTATGGTGCTATGAACGACAATAACTGGCTTAGCGATTTGATTTTCGGGTGGATTATTCCTATCTTTATATTTTTTGCCATATGGATGTTTCTGGCATCTCGTATGCAAAAAGGTATGGGAGGAGTATTGGGAATAGGAAGCGCTAAAGGACTGATAAAAAGTGAGAAACCTGACGTAAAATTTGACGATGTAGCCGGCAATGACGAAGCGAAAGAGGAAGTAAAAGAGATAGTTGACTTTTTAAAAAATCCCGATAGATATATAGAACTTGGTGCCAAAATTCCAAAAGGTGTTCTTTTAGTAGGACCTCCGGGTACGGGTAAAACGCTTCTTGCAAAAGCGGTTGCCGGTGAGGCTGACGTTCCTTTTTTTGCCGTTAGCGGGAGTAGTTTTATCGAAATGTTTGTGGGAGTCGGTGCCGCGAGGGTTAGGGATTTGTTTGCTCAGGCTAAAAAAGAGGCTCCTAGCATTATTTTTATAGATGAAATAGACGCCATAGGAAAAACTAGAGCCGCCGGAGGACCTATGGGCGGAAACGATGAAAGAGAGCAGACATTAAATCAGCTTCTTGCGGAAATGGACGGTTTTGATTCAAACGAACCCGTTATTGTCTTAGCCGCTACAAACAGACCTGAAATTTTGGACCCAGCACTTCTTAGACCGGGAAGATTTGATAGGCAGGTACTTGTAGATAAACCAGATTTTAAAGGAAGGGTTGAAATATTAAAAGTCCATATTAAAAAAATAAAAGCCGGAAAAGACGTAGATTTAGAAGAAATCGCCAGAATGACCGCCGGACTTGCAGGAGCGGATTTAGCTAATATCGTTAATGAAGCCGCTCTTCTTGCCGGTAGAAAAGGTAAAAAAGAAGTTAATCAAGAAGAGTTTGTAGAAGCGGTTGAAAGACAGATAGCGGGGCTTGAGAAAAAAAGCAGAAGGCTTAATGAAAAAGACAAAAAAATAGTAGCATATCATGAAAGCGGACATGCTGTTATTGCGGAAGTAACTCCTGAAGCCAGAAAAGTAAAAAAAGTTTCTATTGTCCCAAGAGGGCTTGCGGCTTTGGGATATACTTTAAATTTACCTGAAGAAGATAAATATTTGATGCAGAAAAAAGAACTTATTGCGGAAGTGGATACACTTCTTGGAGGCAGAGCAGCAGAAGAAGTGTTTATAGGTGAAATCTCAACAGGTGCCGGAAATGATTTGGAAAGGGCCACTGATATTGTAAGAGCGATGGTTAGTATGTATGGAATGAGTGATGTAGCCGGACTTATGGTGCTTGAGAAACAGACTAATAGATTTTTAGGAAATTTTGCCCAGGCAAGGGAATATTCTGAAAAAACTCAAGAAGAGGTTGATAAGTTTATAAAAACATTTTTGGATGAGAGATATAAACACGTTAAAAATATTTTGAAAAAATATAAACCTGTAATAGAAAAAATGGTAGAAGAACTGTATGAAAAAGAGGTTATTGAAGGAAGCAGAGTAAGAGAGCTTATTAAAAAATTCGAAGAAGGCGAACTGGATAAAGATATTGACCGGGATAAAAAAGA
>JBDONV010000208.1:0-2074 GCA_039831165.1 Nautiliaceae bacterium
TTCCGGCTTTTAGAAAAAAAACATTTCTTAAAAAATATCCTGAAAAAATAAAAACCGAAAATTCTCAAAAAAAAGTCGCTATTTTTATAGGATGTCTTGCCAATTACAATTATACAGAAGTCGGAGACGCACTTGTTAAAATACTTAAATTTTTAAACATAGATATATTGATTCCTAAAAAACAGGCCTGTTGTGGAGCTCCTGCTTATTTTACCGGGGATTTTGATACAACAGAATATTTAATTAAAAAAAACATAGAATATTTCGAAACGTTTATCGATGAGGTGGATGCCATTTTAATTCCCGAAGCTACTTGTATGGCTATGATAAAAAAGGACTGGGAAGAGTATATTAAGCATTATATGAATGAAGATTGGCTTAAAAGATATAAGAAAATTCAAAACAAAGTTTTTGGAACGACTGAGTGGCTTTATAAATACACAGACCTTGAAAAAAGACTTGAAAATAAAAGAAAAAACATTAAAGTTACGTATCATGACGCGTGTCATATGGGGAAGGTGTTTAATATTAGAAAAGAACCCCGCTTTTTAGTTGAAAAAGTAGCTGTTATAAACGAAATGGAAAATCCTGATGTATGTTGCGGATTTGGAGGAATTACCATTCAAAGTGAAAAGTTTGAACTTGCCAGAAAAGAAGGTCTTATTAAAGCGGAAATGATAAAAAAAGTCGATGCCGATATTGTAAGTGCTGAATGTAGTGCCTGTAGAATGCAGATAACCGAACATCTTGATAAAGTAGGGGATAAAAAGCTTTTTAAACATCCTCTTGAAATTATAGCAGAGGCTATTGATGGATAGTTTTTTAAACTGGTGGCAGCATATCTACGAACATTTTAATCCGGTTGCTTTTTCCCTTTTTGGTTTTCAGGTTCACTGGTATGCTTTAATGTATATTACCGCTTTGGTGTTAGGCTACTTTCTTGGCGTTAAATTCGGAGAAAAATTGGGCTTTGATAGAAAGATTATAGATGAGTATTTTATTTGGGCGGAAATAGGAATAATTTTAGGAGCTAGAATAGGATATTTTATTTTTTATGTTCCCGATAACGGATATTATTTAACTCATCCATGGGAGATGTTTAATCCCGTGATAAATGGAAAATTTGTAGGGATTAGGGGTATGAGTTATCATGGAGCCGTTATAGGTTTTATTATTGCAACTCTTTTATTTTGGAAAATAAAAAAAGTGGATTTGTGGAAACTTGTCGATGTGGTGGCTTTAGCCGTGCCTCTTGCTTATACGTTTGGGCGAATAGGAAATTTTTTGAACCAGGAGCTTTATGGAAGGGCTACCGATGTTGTATGGGGAATTTATGTAAACGGGGTTTTGAGACATCCAAGCCAGCTTTACGAAGCTTTTTTTGAAGGAGTGTTCAGTTTTGTTATAATATATTTGTGGTATAAAAAACTGTATAAGTGTAAAGGGGAGCTTATAGGTCTTTATTTGTTGCTTTACGGTAGTTTTAGAACTCTTTGTGAGCAGTGGAGAGAACCTGACCCTCAGCTTGGATTTATAATAGACCATTTAACAATGGGGCAGATTTTGAGTTCTTTAATGATAATAGGAGGGATAGGGATTATCTATTTTAGGAGGAAATTATGCAAAAATTAGCAATTGTAGGGGGAGGGATTAGCGGGCTTGCTCTGGCTTACTATCTTCAAAACGATTATGAAGTGAGTGTTTTTGAAAAAGAAAAATGGGGAGGAAAGGCTTATACTCAAAAAGTTGACAAATATCTTCTAGAAGAGGGGGTTAACGGTTTTTTAAGCAATTCTCCGGCTACGTTAGAGCTTTGCGAAAAAATAGGGTTAAATCCTATAAAAGCCAATGAAAACAGCAAAATCAGATATATTTACGATGATAAGTTGATAGAGATACCGGTTAAGCCTTTTGATTTTTTAAAAAGTGATATTTTAAGTTTTTGGGGGAAACTAAGAGTTGCTATGGAATTTTTTGTAGAGCCTGTGTGCGACAGGGAAGAGACGGTTGAACAGTTTGCTACAAGAAGGCTTGGAAAAGAATTTACAAAAAGAATGATGACTCCAATGCTTGC
>JBDONV010000240.1:0-2069 GCA_039831165.1 Nautiliaceae bacterium
AAAACCAATATTCAGGCGGTTGAAAGTCAGGATGTGGAATCGGTAAACGAAGAAATAGCAAAAAAAATCACTACTCTTGGAGCGGGTTCGGAAGATATACAAAAACTCAAAGAAGATATAAAAGATACTATTGATAAATATTTTAAAAAGATTAAAGCCACTTCCAATTTCAGATTAAAAGGTACCAGCGAAGTTTATAACTGGGATTATAAAGATAAAAATAACCTGGTTTACGTAGGGTCTGTAGTTACATGGAGTTACGGACAATTTAATAACGCTAACAGATATATTAAAATGAAAAATTCCCAAAACGTTATTAATAAACCGAAAGTTCAAAAAGTTCATCAAAATCACGCAGCGCCTGAAATAAACAGAGAATCTAAAATTATAAACGATGTAGAGGATTTTTAATATGAAAAAGCTTTTTTTTCTTTTGGGACTTATTTCGGTAATGCTTTTTGGAGAGGTTTACAGCGTAAAAACGGAAAAGATAATTACCGGTACAGGTTATGGCACCAGTCGGGAAGAAGCGGTTAATAACGCTTTAATAGAGGCGCTGAGTCAGTTAAACGGGGTATATATAAAAAAAAGCAGTATTAATCAGGATGTTTTAGTCGAAGGGGATAAAAAAAGCGTTTCGGTTTTTACTTATCAGTCTAAGATAGATAAACTTACTCAGGGAAGAGTGGATAGTTTTAGAATAGACAGCGTTGAGGAGATTTCTCCTCATAAGTTTGTGGCAAAAGTCAGTGTTACCAAAACAAGAGTAATTAATAAATACAAATCCCCCGGGCTTAATCCAAGAAACAGAAGAGCGGTTGCCGTTATTCCTTTTGAATATAAAAAAAGTTACTCTTTTTACGGTGTGGCGGTTGATGGCAAAGCCCTCAGCGACAGAATAAATCAGGCAATAGTGAATAAACTGACCCAGACAAGAAAATTTACCGTTCTTGACAGGGAAAACAGTAAATATTACGAATTTGAAAAAAATTTTCTTTTAAATCCTAATACGGACCCGATTGAGCTTGCAAGGCTTGGAAAAAGGCTTGGGGCGGATTATTTCGTAATAGGAAAAATTTTGGATTTCGGAATAGATAAAAAAACTCAGACAATTTCTTATACGGGCAGAAGTTTCAGCGAAAAAAAAGGATATGCGACTATAAGTTACAGAATTTTAAATATTCCTACCCAGCAGATAAAATGGGCAGATACGATTGATATTGAGTTTGATATTCCGGAGAATAAAACAAGACCTGAGAGCATAGTGGCTTTAGCCGCGGATAAAATAGCACAGGTATTGGTAGAGCAGATTATTTTTAATATATATCCTCCAAAAATAATAAAAGTTTCAGGAAAAAGGGTTTTGGTTAATATGGGCGGTAAATTTATACATAAAGGTGACGTGTTTGAGGTATACGCCCTTGGAGAAAAACTGTATGACCCTTATACTAAAGAATATTTAGGAAGAGATGAAGAATATACAGGAAAAGTAAAAATCACAAAAGTGCTTCCGAAAATTTCCCATGGAAGAGTAATAGAAGGAAAAGCTTTAACGGGGGCTGTTTTGAGAAAACCGGAGAAAGAAAGTAAAAAAGAATCAAACCCCGAAGGTAAAGATTCTATGTTTGATGCCGTATTTGGCAAATAGCGGGTTTTTTTCTCGCTTTGAATATAAAAGGTGTCTGTGGATTTAATTGGCTGTAAAAAAAAAGAAGAAGCAGATTATAATCTGCTTTCGTATCTTCTAAGCATCCAAAGTTTTCTAAGGATTTTTTTACGAGTAGCGATTTTTTCTTTTTTGCGTCTTTCGCTTGGAGGTTCGTAAAATCTTCTTTTTCTAACTTCAACTACGATAAGGTTTCTGTCAACCTGTCTTTTAAACTTTCTGTAAGCAGATTCGAAATCTTCTCCCGGATGTACTACGATTCCTGGCACTGCTCTCACCACCTTTCTTCAAAATTTGTTTTGCAAACCGCATTTTATCATAAAATGTGATAAAATTGAAACTAAAAAGGACGGTTATGAAAAAATATTTCCTTTTTATAGGGATATTCTCAATATAGCAATCC
>JBDONV010000184.1:0-7319 GCA_039831165.1 Nautiliaceae bacterium
CTGAATTCAAAATTAGAATATCATAATTTTTAAAGTTTTTATATTGCTCTATACTCAAAGCATCAAATAATCCCTCCACAACCACAACTTTTTTACCCTTTTTTCTTATTAAACTATAAGTATTTTCTTGCCCCACGCCCGTTTTTAATACCATTTTTACTTTTGGATTTCTAAGATGATATGCTCCGCTAACATTTTCAATTCCCAAAGCCACATATGCAGTTTTATACTTTAGATCTTCATATTTTATTTCTTTTAACCAATCTGGAATATAATTTATCTTTCTTTCTTTTAAATATTGCAACAATCTTTTATCTCTAACCCTTCCAACTTCTTCAACTCTAAATCTTCCAGCATCTTTCAATTCATTTAAAAGTTCATTTAGAGTTTTCTCATATTTTTTCTTTAGTCTTTCTTTTCTTTCTTCAATATATTTATCTAAATTTTTTATTGCTTTTTTAATCTTATTAATATTCCATTTTTCTTTTGGAATTTTGTTTTTTATTTCTTCTATATAATTTATATCATATAACTCTCTTAAGAGATTTACTGCATTTTGATAATCACAATTTTCCATTTCCATAACAAAATCTATGATACTTCCACTCCATCCAGTTCCACAATCATAAAAGACCCAACAATCTCTTTTTGTGCCATAAAATACAACAAAGCTTGGATTTTTGTCTTCCCTCAGAGGAGATTGCATATAATATATTCCTGAAGCAGTTTTTTTATAATTAAGGCCATAAAATTCTAAAATTCTTTCTGGATCGGCAAGTTTGATTTCTTCTAATTCTTTTTGTCTTATTTCTTCTAACACCTCTTTGTAATCTAGGTTCATATTCCACACCTCTTCAAATTCGCTTTTTGGGTCTTCGACTATTGCTCTTGATAAATATCTTGATATATCTTGTATATCACCACTTTCATTTGTGAAAGATCGTTCATCTCTTTCTTCACTCCCAACATCAATGTTATTGTTAACAATAACATTATCATTATCAATATTATTTCTATTATCATTAATTTTTCCAAATAATTCTGTTTCTTCTCGTAATAAGAGTTCATTTCTTTCAAGATGTTTTTTATATTTTTTTTCAATAAGTTCCTTTCTTCTTCTAAGTATGCTTCTAATTTCTTCTTGTATTCTTCTAAGCTCCGCTTCCTTATCTCTTCTACTTCCCTTAAAGTTTGCTTGTAATTCTCTTTTAATTTCTTCAAAAGCTCGCTCATCATATATTCCTCCTTTTAATCTTATTCTTTTATTTTCAAATTTAATAGTCATATAGTTTTTTCCATAACGAGTAACTTCAATCCCCATTTCTTCAAAATATTTTTTTATTTCTTCTCTTTTATTTATTATTCCCAAGCTAATATAGTCCTTTAAAATATTTGTTAATTCTTCTTTTATTTTTTCTTTTTCCTGACGACTTGAAAAGGAAAAAATTCTTTCTGGGGAGATTTCATAAAGTTTTTTTAGAAGGAGAAAATTTTCATAACTTACCCCGCGTCGCTCAAACTCGAAGTCATATTTTTTATTAAAATATTCACTTATTTTCTGATATAATTCTACTTCATCTTTTGTTTTAGGAATTCGCAGAGCTCTATTTATAGGCAAGAGATAATTTGAAACATAGATATGTATATGAAAATTATCCGTATCCGAATGGGCCACTGCGTAAATATTTAAATCCTCTGGATTATAAGGGTAAAAAAGAAGATTTTTTATTTCTTCATAAAGTTCCTTTAAAGTTTTTCCATTTTTTTTTAATTTTTTATAAAATTCCTCTGGATTTTCTTTAAAAGAGATTACATAATGATAGCCTTTTACTTTATATTCGCAAAATTTCTTTTCTATTTCCATATAACTTTCCAAGTCGCCCTCCAAGATTTCCACTTTCTCTTTTTCACGCTTTCCGTTTTTCCCCTCTAAAAAATAATTTATTTTATTCTTTCCGCTTCTTCTTATTGCTCCCACAAATCTTATTATCATTTTTCCCCCAGTTTCAGGTCTTTTTTTTAGGGAGACACTGCGAGCGACATTTTGCGAGCCCCTCCCCTTGCTTCGCCAGATACGCCTTTGTAGTGACTCTCTGCGGGCAGGGGGAAGCTATTTGGCATACTCGGCTATGGGGATCTTTTTTGGGGGCATAGCCCCCAAACCCCCATTTTTCTCTTTTCTAGCCGATATTCTTTTTTTATTTTCTTTTATTCTTTTTTTTAAGTGCGACTAGAAAAGAAAAAAAGTTTTCAAAATTTTTAAAATTTTATTTATTTTCGTAAGAGTTTTTGGATGATATTAGATCCAATCCGCCTATTTTTTGTCGAATATTTTTTAATTCTTTATATATTTCGTCAAGTTTTTTTAGAACTTCTTCACCCACTTTATTCTCTGCGTTAACCTTTCTAGCAATTTGATTAATATTGTTTCCTATTTTATTCAATTCTATAAAAATTTTTCTGTAATATCCGCATCCAATAAGAAAATATTTTTCCATTTCTTCCAAATCTTTTAACCAAGCTCTAAACAGGACGCTTAGTGGGATATTCAATTCTCTCTTAATTCTTTCCATTTTTAACTTTTCACTAGGGCTTATTCTCACTTGAAAAAATAATGTCTTTTTTTCTATCTTACTCATTTTCACTCCCCTTTATTTTTCTTATTGCTCTCTTTTTCCAATTTTCTATCAATGTTTCAACTTCATCCAGAAAATTTAAGTTTAATATTTTACATAAAGCTTTCATATCATCAAATAATTTTTTAGTCTTTTCTCTTGCTTCAAACACTACTCTTACTTTTTTACTACTCTTTTTTTGAGGGAGTTCTTTTTTTTGCTCGCTTTGCATCTTTATTAACCTCCATTAAGATTTATTACTCTTGTTTATTAAATATAAGACACTTTTTTTAAAAAGTCAAGCCTCTAGAAAGAAAAAAACAAGATTTATTTTTATTAGATACTTTCAAGAGATAAAGTTTTTGATTTAGCCTTAATGATAGTTTTGGTTAGATGGGGGCTACTTTTGACTTACTAAATCTTCTTCATAAGCCCACTCTTCATTTTCGCTTTTTTCTAATATTCTTTCTATACTTCTCTTTTTATTAACTATCATTATTTTTTTATCTTTCAAATAGATAACTCCCCGCTCTAAATACGAAGGAGGAGGGTCTTTTAAAATTTCTTCTAAAGTTCTTATAATATAAAAATCTAAATTTTTAATACTTATTAAATAATCCACATTTTCTTTTTTTGATGGTTCAAAAATATATGCTCCATCTTCATCTATTTTTATATAGCCATTTGCTACTTTTTGGCCTTCATAGAAGAAGTTTGCTGAGGTTATTTTTGTATTCACTTTAAAAGGGCTTTTTCTCAAATCTGAAGCTTCATATTCTATCTTTACTTTATCTTCATCAAAGCAATAAATATAAAAATCGCTTAAGTCCTCTAATAGTAGCTTATAAAAAGCTCTCTTCCATTGTTCTCTAAATTCTTTTCCGACCTTTCTTACTTTTTTCATATAAGCCAAACAATATGCCATTACAAATTTATTGGACCTATTAGGGCCGACCTCTATCGTTGGGGCGTCATAATCGGCAAGTAGGTATTTTGAGATTTTTTGTTTATCTTTTTCATTTACTTCTATATCTTTTATATCCAGGACCTCTCCTAAACCGCATCTTCTTGCTATTACTATTAATAAATATTTTGCATATTTACTTTTTGTTATAGGGCAGACAACTAGAGCGTGAATATGTGGGTTATAATATTCCTCTTCTATACTTTTTCCTTTATGATATGTTATTTCTAGTCTATAAATCCCCTGCAAAATTTCAGTTAGTCTTAAATTTGGATATTTTTTTGTAATATAATATTTTTTGAGCTCTTCCAAAGGGGTTCCAAAGCAAAAAGAAACTAGGCTTTCTTTTATTAAATATTTACTTACATATCTTACTCTCAAACTTTCAACTATGTCGCTTATAAGACTATAAATTAAAGCCAAAGTCTCCCTTCCTTTTATAATTTTCCCTTTATAAAAGGAAAATAAATATTTTTCTATTTCATCAATATATTTTTTTTCATTTTTAATTTTGAAAAGATTTAAATTATATTTATAATAAGTTTTTAAAAACTCTCTAAGTTTCAACTCTATATCTTTTAATACATTTTTTTTCTCACTTCTAGGAGCTTTTAGTTTTAATTTTCTTTTTATTTCAAAATTTTCCAAATCTTCTATTTTTATTTGATTATATTCAATAATTTTTTTCAAAATATACAGCAAAATAGGGTAAGTTTTTATATATTGGATAAATTCTTCGCTGTAATTTTCTATACTTGCTTGCTTCTCTATCATTTCCTTCAATTTTGAAATAAATTTTTTATATTCTTTTTTATAAATTTCTTTTTCTTTTTTTATTTCTTTTAATCTTATTTTTTTTCTTTTTGGATTATTTTTATCTTCATAAATTATTTTATCTTTTATATTTTTAAAATGCTTTTCAATTTCTATTAAACCTTCTTGCTCCAAATTTTCCAAATCTTTATAAGAAATTCTATAATCCATAAAAGCATTCCAACATTGGTTAAATGCCTCAAAACCGCTAAAAGCACTTAAATAATAAATATTCTTATATGTCAAAGTTAGAAAACTTCCGCCATACTTTTTATAAAGTTCTGTCTCAAAAAAAGCCAAGTTTTCCGTTCGAATTTGCTTTCTTGCGTATCCTTGGCAATGCTCGCAAATTATACTTTTACATCTATAAGGTATTATTCTTCTTTTTACTATTTCAAACCTATTATCTTCCTTACAATTTATTTCATACATAAACCCTTTATATTTCAAGCATTCCTCACTTCTAAACATAGCTCTTTTTGCACTTTCCCATTTTGCAGGGGATAAATAAATACCTATATATTTACCCATTTTTTCCTCTATTTCTTGGAAAAGATTTTTTAAATTTATTTCATTTTTATTATCTAATATTTTTTTTAGATAAGATAAAGATTTTTTTTCATCAAAACAAATAGCTTCCTTAAATTCTCCGATCAAGCTGGTGGAAAATTTCCATTCCGAGATTTTTCTATATATCAAGTCCTCTTCTTTAAGGACCTTTATAATTTTTTCTATATCTATGTCTCCTCTAAGTTCTTCTCTCTCAAAGAGTTTCTCCGCTTGCTCCTCTTTATAATTTAAATTGTTTACCACATTTGTTATAGCTTTCCCGTCTATATATATATTTAATATATATATATAACACTCTTTTTTTTGACCTATCCTATGTATCCTTTTTATTGCTTGCTTATACTTAACATAGTCATAAGTTAAGTTATAAAAAATCATCTTATTTATTCCATACTCTTGCAAATTTAGCCCTTCTGCAAATTTTTGAATTTGCATCAATAATATAGTTTTTTGGCCTTTTCTATAAATATCCAGATCTACACCATTTTCATAATCTCTCTCCAGCACCACTATACGATAATTTTTCAATTTCTTCCGGAGCCATTTCGAGAGCTCCTCCGCTTCAGCTTTATATAAATACCAAATGGGAATTATTTGCTCTTTACTAAATTCTTTTTTAATTAATTCTACAAGTTTATTTATTTTTTCTAATCCAAAAGTTTTGTATAATCCATCTCCCTTATAAATAAAAAAAGAATTTAATTGCAAGAGTTTTTGGATCTTACTCTCATTCGAGCTTTCCCTTATTACCCTATAAAAGGCATTTTTTAGTTCTTTATTTGCAGGGACCTTAATTTCTTTTATATAAAGAGGAGGGAGATTATGGACGAATTCTGATTTCAAAAATAGTCCTATTTTTTTAATTATATATATTATATTATCTTCATTTTCTCCCTTTTTCTCTATTCTTTTCAAAGGGTTTTCAATTAAGTTTATAGTCTCTTCTATCTTTC
Source organism: Nautiliaceae bacterium (assembly GCA_039831165.1). Classification (GTDB taxonomy): domain Bacteria; phylum Campylobacterota; class Campylobacteria; order Campylobacterales; family Nautiliaceae; genus Caminibacter. Next base: position 5,916 of record JBDONV010000184.1, read on the forward strand.
TTGAGAACGGAGTTCCTGTACTTACTATTCTTTTTTCCGAAAGGAGATTTATAACCCTTACTGCCTCATAATTCAAACTTTTTTCATTTTTAAAGTAATGAGCTTCATCAAAGACTGCTAAATCAAAAACTTTTACTCTATTTACAATTTTTTCCAAAAAATCTTTATTTTCTTTGTTTTTTGAAATTATTTTCCCTAAATATTGGTAGCTAATAATATGAATAACATTTTTTTCCATCAATAGTTCTTCTAAAACCTTTTGATACCTTTCTTTTTCCTTTATTTTGACATACAAATTTGGACGAATAATTTTTATTTGCAAATTTCTATTTAAATCTTCTTCTATTTTCTTTGCTATTTCAGTTAATAAATGTGCGGGGACCACTATTATGACTTTATTTATATTTTCATCTAAATTTATTGCATCCGCAATTACTTTACTTTTTCCCAAGCCCATTTCATAAAATAAGAATAAACTATCTACTACTCTTAAACTCAAAGACGCCAAATATTGGTATAAATAACTTTCTCTTTTTAACCTTTTATCTTTTATTTTTTTTGATAATACAGACTTACTCGCCCCTCTTATAATTTTATTTATCTTTTCGTATATTTCGCATAAACGATCTTTTTTTCCCAAAAGCAAATACTTAAGATAAAAATCTAAAAAATCTTTATAAAAGCTGTATTCATAAATACTTAAATTTTGATCTTCATAGATTTTATTTTTTTGTCTATTTAAATAAGTTATTACAGAAGAGAGTTTTTGGGGGATTTTCTTTTGATTTAGATCTTGACTTTTTAATATTTCCTGATTATAATTTATATAAGGCATTATGATCTCCTTGTTTCCGTTATTTTTTTCCACAATCGGTGCCTTTCTATACAAAAAAAAGGGGGGCAACCCCCCCCTCTTTAAAAAATTTCATACTCTTTTATCTTATATTTATCTTTCGACAATGTCAATACTCTAAAGTCCCTTCTTCTTATATTTTTTTTAGGAGCTTTTATAAAGCAAATATTTTAGATTTTACAATTTTAAAAGAGCCTTTTTCTAGGATTTTTTAAGATTTTCTTAAGTTTTATTTTTTCATTTTTGCAAAGAGCCTCATTAATATCTTTAGACTCAAAAATAACTTCATAAACATTTTTTTGCCCTTTTTTGAGGATTTCTTTAAGAGTCTCCTTTGCTTTCTTTCCAGCTTCATCATTATCTAAACAAAGAACTACCTCATCATATTTTAAGATTTCATTAATAGCCTTTTTTAGGTTATTTACTGAATTCAAAATTAGAATATCATAATTTTTAAAGTTTTTATATTGCTCTATACTCAAAGCATCAAATAATCCCTCCACAACCACAACTTTTTTACCCTTTTTTCTTATTAAACTATAAGTATTTTC
>JBDONV010000196.1:0-7317 GCA_039831165.1 Nautiliaceae bacterium
TTACTTTTTTTCTTTTATCGATAGGAAACTCTCTTACCGCATCAATTACACTTTGAATATTGTATGCTTTGTTAAGAGGAATTAACTCTTCTCTTAATTCATCATCAACCGCATGAAGAGAGATAGCCAGATTAACCCCTAAATTTTCTTTTCCGAGTCTTTTAATTTTAGGGGCTATTCCCGAGGTTGATATTGTCTGTCTTTTAGGAGAAATATTTAATCCGTCCGGATGGGCTATTATTTTGATTGCTTTTACCATATTCTCATAATTATCAAGAGGTTCTCCCATTCCCATATAAACAACGTTTAAAGCTTTGTTTTCGTTGAAGTTTTTAAATTTTTTCATAAACCATACCTGTGCCACTATTTCTCCTGGAGTTAAATTTCTGACAAATCCTCCTTTTGCGGTTAAACAAAAGGCACAGCCCACTTTACAGCCCACCTGGGTAGAAACACATACAGTCCATTTAGCTTCTTTTTTTTTGCCGTTTTCTATTCTTTCATCTTTCATTTTAATAAGTACTGTCTCAATAGTATGATCGTCATTTAATTTAAATAAAAATTTTTCAGTTCCATCGCTTGCGATTTCATGATTTATAAGTTCCAGAGGATTGATATAAAACTCTTTTTTTAGTTTTGCTCTTAAATCTTTTGGAATATTATTCATTTTTTCAAAATCGTCTACATATTTTCTATATACCCAATTATATAACTGTTTTACTCTAAATTTTGGTTGTATACCCATTTCAAGCAGTTCTTCAGGCAGATAATCCATAAAGCATTTTTTCATTTTGTTTCCTTTATGATTTTTTTGTTTTCCAAATACTTAATTAATTTTTCTTTTGCTTTTTTTATGTTTTGCATATAATCTTTATGTGCGTTTTCATCGCAGTAATTTGTTATGATAAAAATTCCTTTTACAGGAATTTGAAATTCTTTTGCTACTTTAAGCACGGAATAAAATTCCATATTTTCAGCTTCTATTCCCAAATGCAGGTAAGCTTTTGAAATTAATTTGGATGTTGTAATATAATTTGATGAGTTTATTACTGTTTCACGTGAAACATCTCCTATTGAAATGATATTGTCTAGAGGAGAATAGCACTCTTTTTTTAAAAAGCAATGTTCTATATTGGAAGCACTTTTGCTTTCTACTATATCAAAAATTTTTAGTTTTCCATAACTCCCGGCACTTCCTATAAAAATTAAAAACTCAGGTTTTTCAAAAAGACAGAGTCTTGTAAGATTTATGGCGCTTTCGATTAATCCTATTCCTATTGGAAGCGCAAAATCAAAAACTTCTTCGTTTCCTGCCGATATAATCATATTTTTCCTTGTTTCACGTGAAACATTACTTGCATTCTAAAATTATTTTATAATTTGTTTCTACGTATGTTGGTTTGGTAATAATTTTTTCTTCATCCGGAGTTAAAAAAATAAGTTTTTTTAAACTGCAACCTTTATAAGTTCTTTTAATTTTATTAATTATTTTATATTGAATTTCATCCATATCAACTACGGCTATTTTTAGTTTTTTAAATTTTGCATCTTGCGGTGCATAAAAATAGTTTCTTAACCATAAATCTATATCGTCTATATTTCCTATTAAAATATAACCGTTTTCGGTTTTTATGTATTTAAAAGGAAAAGTTAAATTATTTTTTGAAGTAATTATTTCAATAGCCTCTTTATTCGGAAGAATATATTTTTTATAAACTTTGGTAAATTCAACTTCAAAGGAAAACAATAAATTTGACAATAAAAAAAACGCTAAAAGTTTTTTCATATTAAATCCTGACGTTTATACCGTTGTTTTTTAGATATTTTTTCAAATCCATAATATCTATTTCTTTAAAATGAAAAATACTAGCAGCCAAGGCCGCATCCGCTTTATGTTCAAAAACTTCTTTAAAATGTTCCATTTTTCCGGCTCCGCCGCTTGCAATTACCGGTACGTTTACAAGAGAGGAAATTATTTCGGTAATTTCTATATCAAATCCTGCTTTTGTTCCGTCTGCATCCATAGAAGTCAGAAGTATTTCACCGGCTCCTCTGTCGACCACTTCTTTAGCCCATTTTATAGCGTCAATTCCCGTATCTTCACGTCCTCCTTTTATGAATACGTGCCATTTACCGAGAGCTGTTTTTTTAACGTCTATTGCTACCACGATACATTGACTACCAAATCTTTTACTAGCTTCATTTATAAACTCAGGTCTTTTTACAGCGGCTGAATTTATAGAAACTTTGTCACATCCTACATTTAATAAGTTGTAAATATCATTAAGTTCGCTGATTCCCCCACCGACCGTTAAAGGAATAAACACTTCTTTAGCCACTTCTTTTACGATATCCACAATAGGTTTTCTTCCTTCATGGCTTGCTGTAATATCTAAAAACGTAAGTTCATCCGCCCCTTCTTCGTTGTATCTTATCGCGGCTTCTACAGGGTCGCCTGCGTCTTTTAAGCCTACGAAATTAACACCTTTTACAACTCGTCCGTCTTTTACGTCCAAACAGGGAATAATGCGTTTTGCGAAATATTCCATCTATTCTTTCCTTTTAAATATTTGTTATAATTTTATCATACTATTTACTTTTTTAAAAAGGATATGCTATAATCAAGGCAAAGAAAAAATTCGGACAAAATTTTTTAAAAGATAAGCATTATTTGGAAAAGATCGCCCAAGCGATGCCCAATACCGATAATTTGGTAATAGAAATTGGGCCTGGCTTAGGCGATTTAACAGAAAAGTTGCTGGAAAAAAGGCAAGTAAAAGCAATTGAAATAGATAAAGAACTTTGTGAAATTTTAAAACAAAAATTTCCTAACTTAGATTTAGTTTGTGGTGATGTTTTAGAATATTGGCATGATAGTTTGGCAGATGAAGACTATGATTTGGTAGCAAATCTGCCTTACTATATAGCAACTAATATTATTTTAAGAGCATTAAAAGATAAAAATGCGAAAAATATAGTTGTATTAATTCAAAAAGAGGTTGCGGATAAATTTAGCGCAAAACCGGGTGATAAAAATTATGGGTCTTTAAGTATTTTGGCAAGCCAAACGGCGGAGGTAAAAAAACTTTTTGATATACCTCCCGCGGCGTTTGTACCTGCACCTAAAGTTACAAGCAGTGTAATAGAATTTAAAAAATTCAAAGACTCATATAATGAGGATTTTGCTAATTTTTTAAAAATTGCGTTTAGTAATCCTCGTAAAACACTCAAAAAGAATTTATCCGCTAAATATGATTTTAATCCTCGAGAATTCGGGCTTGCCGATACGATAAGACCTCACCAAGTGGATGCTGAAACTTTTTTCCAGCTCTTTTCTGCGCTAAAAGAAAGGAGTGTAAATGGAAAAAGAAAAAGATTTGACTCTTCAACAAGCGATTAAAAATACGGTGGAAGAGAATTTAAAAAATGAAAATAATAAAAAACAGCAAAACAGTAAAATTCAAAATAGCGAAGTTAAAAAAGTAGAAAAACAGAGTAAAAAACCTCTACCTCAGCCTCAAAAAAAAGTTGACCCTAAAAATTTCGTGTGGTTTAAAGATTTAAATAAAGCATTTAACGAAAATGAAAAAATTCAAAGAGCAAGACTTAACTGTCACACTAAAATTGACGGAAATTCCAAAGGATGGGTAAGATTTACCCCTCTTGGAGGTCTTGACGAAATAGGTGGAAACTGTGCGGTTCTTGAAACGGAAAACAGTGCTATTATTATAGACTGCGGGATGAGTTTTCCAAATGAGGATATGCATGGAGTAGATATTTTAATTCCGGATTTTAGTTATTTAAGAGAAATTCGTCATAAAATAAAAGGTCTTATTATAACTCACGGACACGAAGACCATATAGGAGCTGTTCCATATTTATTTAAAGAGATGCAATTTCCTATTTACGGAACTTCTCTTCCTTTGGCTATGATAGAAAATAAATTTAAAGAGCATAAAATTCATCAGTATAAAAGTTATTTTAGAAGCGTTAAAAAAAGAACTCCTATTCAAATAGGGGATTTTAAAGTGGAATGGATTCATATGACCCATTCAATCGTAGACAGTTCGTCTCTTGCTATTCAAACCCCTATAGGTACCATTATTCATACGGGAGATTTTAAAATAGATAATACTCCGATTGATGGTTATCCGCCTGACCTTCACAGACTCGCTTATTACGGGGAAAAAGGAGTCTTAGCATTATTTAGCGATTCTACGAACTCTTATAAACCGGGAATTACCCCAAGTGAGAGTGTCGTTGGAAAAACATTTGACGATTTGTTTATGAAAACAAAGGGCAGGGTTATTATGTCGACTTTCTCTTCCAATATACATAGGGTTTATCAGGCTATTGAAAGAGGTATTAAATACGGAAGAAAAGTTTGTATAATCGGAAGAAGTATGGAACAGAACCTAAACGTCGCTATGGATTTGGGATATATAAAACTTCCAAGAGATATTTTTATAGACCCGTATGAGATAGGAAAATATCAGGATGAAGAGATTTTGATTATTACCACGGGAAGTCAGGGTGAGAGTATGAGTGCTTTATACAGGATGGCTATTGATGAGCACAGACATGTTAAAATTAAAGAGGGTGACCAGATTATTATTTCGGCAAAAGCGATTCCTGGAAATGAACCTACTGTTTCTCAGCTGATAAATTTTTTAATGAAAAAAGGCGCAAAAGTAGCATATCATGAATTCAGTGAAATTCACGTTTCGGGTCATGCCAGTCAGGAAGAGCAAAAACTGATGCTGCGTCTTACAAAACCGAAATATTTCTTTCCGGTTCATGGAGAGTATAATCATTTAATGAAGCACAAAGAAACTTCACTGCAGGCGGGAATGAAAGAAGAGAACGTATTTATTATGGAAGACGGGGAACAGTGGGAGATTACTCCAAAAAGAGTCAGAAAAGTTAAAAACGTAAAAGTAGGAAAAATCTATATCGATAACCAGATAAACGAACAGATTGAAAATGATGTTGTAATTGACAGACAAAAGCTTGCAAACGAGGGTATTATTATGATAGTGGCCCAGGTTGATAAACAAAATAAAAAACTTATAGGTAGACCAAGAGTCACTACGTTTGGAATTATAGCCGATAAAGAGGATAAAGCTTTTGCGAAAGAGATGGAAGAGCTTTTAATTAATTATATAGACCATGCAAAAGATTATGTATATGAAAAGAACAGAATTTTTGAAAACGAGCTTAGAAATGTTATAAGAAAACATGTGTTTAGAAAAACTAAAAAATATCCTACTATTGTCCCGATGGTCTACTTTATGTAGGCTTTCTTCTTTTTATGTTTTTTTATTTATAGGTGACAGTCACTGTTTAGTTATTTATTTACAAAAGTAAGAAAACTTGATATAATTACACTAAAAGTGTAAGGAGGGGAATATGGCAGAAGAAAAAAATAAAATAGAATATCCAAGGATGTGGGGATTTAGGATAATAGGAGAAGATAAGGAAAAAATGAGGGCTGCTGTAAAAGAATGTATAAATAATCAGGAATGCAAAATAGAAGATAACAATCAAAAAGGAAAATATTATTCTCAAAAATTTGAAGCGTATGTTACAAGCGAAGAAGAGAGAAATGAATTTTTTAAAAGACTTCAGGAGCATAAGGATATTAAATTCGTCTTATAGTTTCTTTATGTTAAAATTTCATAAAAAAGGCTTCAAATGATTTTAAATACTCCAATAGATATGCATTTACATCTTCGTGAAGGAAAAATGCTTCGTGACGTTATTCCTTATACGGCAAACCAGTTTGCTGCTGCCGTTATTATGCCAAATCTCGTGCCGCCTGTGGATAACAGAGGAAGACTTGAGAGTTATAAAAAAGAAATTTTACAAAACAGTAAGAATTTTACGCCTTTAATGAATCTTTTTATGAGAGAATACAGTGAAGATGAACTGTTGGATTTGGCAGATGAAATATTTGCTATAAAACTTTATCCGGCAGGCATTACAACTAATAGCGAAGGAGGTGTAAAATCAATAGAAAATATTTACCCGGTTCTTGAAATTATGCAAGAACTGAATATTCCTCTCTCAGTCCATGGAGAAACAAACGGATTTGTACTTGATAGAGAAAGAGAATTTGTTTTTGTTTATGAAAAGCTTGCGCGTGATTTTCCAAAACTTAAAATTATTATGGAACATGTAGGAAGTGCTGAACTTTTAGACTTGCTTGATAAATATGAAAATCTTTATGCTACCGTTACTCTTCATCATCTTCTTTTAACGCTTGATGATTTGATAGGAGGGGCGCTTAATCCTCATAATTTCTGTAAACCCGTTATTAAAACGCCAAAAGACAGAGATGCTATACAAAAGTTTGTAAAATCGGGACATAAAAAAATTATGTTTGGAAGCGACAGTGCTCCTCATACGATAAAAAACAAACTAAAAGGGGCGGCCGGGGTATTTAGCGCTCCTGTAATACTTCCGGCACTCGCTGAATTTTTTGAAGGAGACGTTGAAACGTTTCAAAAATTTATAAGCGATAACGCAAGGGAAAATTTTAATATTCAGGTGCCTGAAAAAAAAGTGGAACTGATTAAAGAGGAATGGACGGCTCCTTATATTGTAGGGGAAGTGAAACCTATGTGGGCTGGTAGAAAATTTAGATACAGGGTAGTGTAAAATTTTTGTAATTTTTTTCTTCTTTTTTTCTTCGTTTTTACGGACTTTTTAGCTTATTTAAGACAAAAAGAGTCCCTAAATCTCGGTATTTTTTAAGGTTTTAATAAGTTTATGGGAGTATAATTTTTTAAATTTCTTTCAGGAGCTTACATGAAAAAAGTAATCAAACGAGACGGGACTTATCAAAATTATTTCCCTTATAAAATAGAAGATGCTATAAAAAAGGCGTTTGATGCTACGGGTGTCAATTATGACGTAAATGTATTTGAAGAGGTTATAAAACAAATACAAAAGATAGAGACTCCTGAGGTGGAATATATCCAGGATTTAATAGAAAAATCGTTATACAAACATGGATATTTTGACGTAATGAAAAATTTTATGCTTTACAGGCATTTACATAAATTACAGCGCGAAAACCTATTGGACAGAGAAGCTACTTATATTAACTGTAATACTACTATTGAAGAGTATATCAATAAAGCGGACTGGAGAATTAACGCAAACTCCAATACAGGGTATTCTCACGCAGGACTTATAAACAATACGGCCGGAAAGGTTATAGCAAATTACTGGCTTGATAAAATCTACTCTCCTGAAGAAGGAAGAGCTCATAGGGATGGGGATTATCATATTCACGATTTAGATTGTCTTGCT
>JBDONV010000131.1:0-7280 GCA_039831165.1 Nautiliaceae bacterium
GTATGAAGCCAAAAACAAAGGTAAAAACAACTGTGCGTTTATTAATGAAGAGCTTAAAAAACAGGTGGATGAATATTATAATATAACATCGGAACTTAAAAAAGCCTTAAAAAAAGACAATGAACTTGTTTTATTTTTTCAGCCTAAAATAGATATTAAAAATAAAAAAATAGAAGGTGCTGAAGGTTTAATCAGATGGTATCATCCCACAAGAGGTCTTTTGAGTCCTTTTTATTTTATTCCTCATGCCGAAAAGAGTAATTTAATTGTTCAAATAGACCGTTATGTTATGAAAAAAGCGTTTGAAACGTTAAAAAAATGGCAAAAGGGAGCTTTTAAAGATTATGTGTTGGCTATTAATATATCCGCTAATGAATTTAGACAAAGAGACTTTGTTTCTAATTTAAAAAATCTTTTAAACGAATATAAAATAGACCCTTCTAAACTGGAAATAGAAATAACCGAAACGCTGAGTATGCAGAATATCTCTTATGCGATAAGTGTTTTGGAAGAAGTGAAATCCTTAGGTTTTAAAATAGCCCTTGATGATTTTGGTACTGGGTATTCTTCTTTAAATTATCTTAAAAAACTTCCTTTTGATACTTTAAAAATAGACCAGACTTTTATAAGAGATTTGGAAACGGACAATGACGATTTGGTTATTACAAAAATGATTATTCAAATAGCCAATGTTCTTCATAAAAAAACCGTAGCCGAAGGGGTTGAGACCAAAAAACTTCTTGAAATAGTGGAGGATTTAGGTTGTGATATAGCACAGGGGTATTATTTTTCACCTCCTCTAGAGGAAAAAAAATTTATTGAATATTGTAAAAATTTTAAATATCCAAAATAGATTTTGCTTTTTTTATATCTTCAAAAATTGCTTTTTTTAGTTCGTTTAAAGAGGAAAATTTCTTAATATCCCTTATAAAGTCAAAAAATTCTATAGATATTAATTTTTGTTCTTTAAAAGGGGAGAAAATATGCGTTTCAATGGAAAAATTATCGTCTGTGGAGCGTGTTCCTATAAATGTAACGGAAGGGGCTGAATTGGTAAAAGTTGCATAAACACCGGGTTTTGGAATGGTATATGGTTTTAAAAGTTCTATATTTACGGTAGGGACTAGTTCTTTTGAACCTAGTCCCTGTCCTTTTATTTTAGTTCCTTTTATTTTATAGTATCTTCCTAGAAATATATTTGCTTTTTTTATATTTCCTTCTCGTATGAATTTTCTTATAACTTTTGCATGAACGCCTGTGTTTTCTATTTTTATCTCTTTTATAACTTCCACTTTAAAATATTTTTTTAAAGTGTTTATATCACCGCTTCTGTTTTTGCCGAATTTAAAATCTTCTCCTACGATAATACATGAAGCGTTTAATTTTTTAAGATATTCAATAAATTCCAAGGCGCTTAAATCTTTGATTTTTTCTAAAATTAAAAAATCAAAAGGTTTTTTAATATATTCAAGTCTGTCAAATCCGGGAGTTAAAGAACTTCCTTTTTCTATTATGATTACTTTGTCGGCTTTTCTAATAATTTGTTGGTGGGCGATATGAACTCCGTCAAAACCTCCTATGGCTATTTTCATCTGTTTTCTTTAAAAAATTCGATAATTGCTTTTGCATCTTTTTCGTTTAAAACGTCTTTTAGCTCTTCAAACGAAGCTTTTTTTATATTTTCAAATGTTCCGAAATAATTTAAAAGTTTTGTCATTTTTGCTTTTCCTATTCCTTTTACCTTTAGTAGGTCTATTTGGGTGTCTTTTTTTCTTTTTGTTTTTCTGTGAAACTCTATTGCGAACCTGTGAGCCTCGTCTCTTAGCATCTGCAAAAACTGAAGTCTTTTATCATTTGCCGATAAATCTAGTTTTAATACCTCATCCCCCTCAAAATAGTATATTTTATCTTTTGCCGCACCTTTTGCCCTATGGGCTTTTGCATCTATTTTTTCTTTTGAAATAGCTAATACATCTACATTTGCTCCGGTTGAATCAATTATTTCTTTAGCGAGTTTAAGCTGGGCTTTTCCCCCGTCAATCAGCCACAGCTCAGGTGGTGCGTTTTTTTCAAAACTTATTGCTCTTCTTGTAAGAAGCTCTCTCATTTGAGAATATTCGTCTTTTCCTTTAAGGTGATAATGCCTGTAATCCTCTTTTTTAAATTTACCGTTTTCCCATACAATCATAGCACCTACCGTTGCCTCTCCCTGCATATGGGAAGTATCGAACGTTTCGATTTTATAAGGTATGTTTTGAAGGTTAAAAAGAGTTTTTATCTCTTCTAAAAGAGTATTTTCTTTAGTGTTTTTAATAACTTCAAGAGCGTTTAATTTGGCAAGTTTTATTAAATTTTTTCGCTCAGACGTAGTAGGAGTTAGAATAGAGATTTTTTTGCCGAATTTTTCACTTAAAACCTTGCTTAACCATTCTCTTTCTTCAAAATCTTCACTTACAAGTATTTTATTTGAAGTAAAAGGAGTTTCAGTTGAATAAAATTCCAAAATTGCCCTTGTATAAATTTCTCCCGGTTCTGGTGCGGTTTGGGAGTTGATAATAGAATGTGAACTTGCAACCACTTTTCCCTCTCTTACGAATATTCTGATAACCACTGCTTTTTTGTTAAATATTTCGACTGCGAAAATATCCAAATCCTCAAGTTTTGCCAAATCGACTTTTGAGTAAATTTCGGCGCTTTCAATAGATTTTATTCTATCTCTAATTTCGGCGGCTTCTTCAAATTGAAGATTTTGAGCGTGTTTTTCCATTCTTTTATAAAGAATCTTTAGTATTTTTTCTTTATCATGGATTAATTTTATGGCTTTATTTACATATTTCATATATTCTTTTGAAGTGATTTTTCCTTCGCATGGAGCTAAACATCTGCCTATTTGGTGATAAAGACAGGCTTTTTTGCCTTTAAGGCATGATTTACTTTGAACTAAAGGAATTTCTTCATATACTGTTTTAAGAATAGCGGAAGCTCCGCTGCTAAAAGGTCCGAAATATTTGATGTTTCTACCTTTAACTACTTTTCTGGTGATTTGAGGCATAGGGAAAGGCTCATCAAGGTTTATATAAATATAAGGATATGTTTTATCGTCTCTTAAAAGAATATTGTATTTGGGCTTTAGCTGTTTTATAAGGGAATTTTCCAAAATAAGAGCGTCGTTTTCACTCTCCACTACGATATAGTTTAAATCGTCCGCTTCGCTTATCATTTTATAAATTCTGGGACTCAGGTTTTCAGCAGGTCTGAAAGGATTAAATCTGAAATAACTTTTTACCCTTTTTTTCAGGCTTTTTGCTTTTCCTATGTATAAAAGTTTCCCGTTTTTGTCAAAGTATTGATAAACTCCAGGCTTATCCGGAAGGGATTTGAGTTTTTTAGCTAACAACGAATTCCTTTTTTTATAGAATTATAATAAAAAACATTTTTTAAGATTTGAGTATTTTTTTTATCTCTTCGAATTTAGCCCTGATTTCAGGATTTTTTGCTTTTATTTCAAAATTTTTTACCTCTTTTATAAAAAATTTAATCTCTTTTGGGACTTTTTGTTTAGAAGTATACTTATAATTAGTAATGATTTTTACAGGATTTATTTCTGTGCACATATTAAGTTTATGCATCTCTTTTATAATGGAAAAAATCATATCTCTTTTAAAAAAAATCTCCTGTCTTATTGCAGGGTGGGTTACGTCTATGTATAAAATGCTACCTTTATAAGCCATTTTTGAGATATATTTTTTGTAATTTTGAGGTAATAGTGATATAATTTTCCTTAAACAACGGTGAATGTTCAATTTCGGTTCGAAAGGTTTTAGTATATGGTTAATTATTTCATCGGCTTTTTTCATATTGCAATTATAGCTATTTTTTTGGGATGTGGCTATAAAGCTCCTCCTAAATGGAGCGAAGATACCAATTCTACAAAAACTATTAAAACTAAAGAAGTAAAAGTCAATATCGATTGATGGGAGAGATATGAAGTTTGATTGTATTATCGTTGGAAGCGGTCTTGCCGCTCTTTGGTGTGCTAAATTTTTAAATGAAGCTGGAAAAAACACTCTTATCGTTACGAAAAATCAGGTTTGGGATTGTAACTCTTTTTACGCTCAAGGAGGAGTTACTCTGGCTCTTAACGAAGAAGATGTTCCCGTGCATATAGAAGATACGCTAAAAGCGGGAAGTTATCATAATAAAAAAGAGATGGTTGAAATTTTAAGCAGGGCTTCTTTAAAAATAAAAGAAGAGCTTTTAAATTATGGTTTTAGATTTGACCCGGGAGTTACAAAAGAAGGAGCCCACAGTGTAAGACGTGTTTTTCATGCAGGTGGAGATGCGACGGGAAGGGAGCTTCATAAATTTATTTTAAAAAAAGACAGAAGTTATCTTTTGGATGAATCAGTGGTTTTTGATATTTTAATAAAAGAAAATACGGCATACGGAATAAGTGTACTTAAAAATGGAAAAACGTTTAATATATATGCCGATAATGTAATTGTGGCAAGCGGAGGTATAGGAGCTCTTTATAAATACGATACAAACGCAAGAACAATTGCCGGAGAAATGCAGGGGCTTGCCGTTGAAAAAGGAATAGAGCTTAACGATATGGAAATGACACAGTTTCATCCGACTGTATTTATCGAAATGAAATTTTCTCAAAAACTTCTTTTAACGGAAGCTTTAAGAGGTGAAGGTGCTTATATTATAGATGAAAATGGTAAAAGATTTTTGTTTGAGTATGACCTAAGAGGAGAACTTGCTAGCCGGGATATAGTAAGCCGTGCTATTTTTATGCATCAGCAAAAGGGTCATAAAGTATTTCTTGATGTTAGTATGTTTGATGAAGAATATTTTAAAAAGAGATTTCCTACCATATATCAAAAACTAAAAGACTATGATATTAACGTTCCTTATGAGCCTATTCCTATATCTCCCGCTTTTCATTACATGATGGGAGGTATAAAAGTGGACAAAAATTCAAAAGTTGAAAAATTTAATAATCTTTACGCTGTGGGAGAAGTTGCTAATACAGGGGTTCATGGAGCCAACAGACTTGCTAGCAACTCTTTGCTTGAATGTTTTGTTTTTGCCAAAAGAGCTGCTAAGGATATTATAAAAAAAGATTTTAAAACGGATAATATTGAATTTGGTATTGAAAAAAAAGAGTTTTTTAAAAAAGAAGATAAAAAGTATAAAAACCGTTTAAGAGATGTTATGTGGGAAAAAGTTGGAATAATAAGAACAAAAAGGGGGCTTTATGAGGCGTTAGAATTTATAGAGGAAAGTTTGGATAAAGTAGGGTATTTGACAAAACTTAGATTTTTAACGGCAAGAGAGATTGTAAAAGCCGCTTTAAAAAGGGAAAAATCCCTTGGAGCACATTATATAAGGAGTGAAAATGCATGAAGTAATTCATGATTTTACCCATACGTGGGTTGGAATATCGGTATTATTGGTGTTTGTTATAGGATATATCGCTATTGCTGCCGAAGAAAAACTTAGAATGAACAAGGCAAAACCGGCCCTGTTTATAGGTACTTTTTCTTTTATGCTGATTGGTATCTATTTTGCTTTAAACGGTCTTGACCCGACTCCTTTGCATCATGAAATGCAAAAACTGATAGAAGAAATAGCCGAAATTTTCTTCTTTTTATTAGTAGCTATGACTTATATAGAAACTTTGATAGAAAGAGGCGTTTTTGAAGCTCTCCGCTATAGATTGGTATCGAGGGGATACAGTTATAAAAAGCTTTTCTGGATTACAGGAACGCTTGCTTTTTGGATCTCTCCGGTAGCCGATAACCTGACTACGGCTCTTATTTTATCAACTGTTTTGCTTACGATAGACAGACACAATTCGGAGTTTTTAGTTCCCGGAGCTATAAATATCGTTGTGGCCGCAAACGCTGGTGGTGCATGGTCGCCTTTTGGGGATATTACGACTCTTATGGCATGGACTGCCGGTAAAGGTGAATTTATTGACTTTTTATTTCTGTTCCCGCCTGCTTTTGTAGGATGGTTGCTTACTGCGTGGCTTTTGAGTCTTTTTGTTCCAAAAGGCGAGCCTCATTTTGATGCTTTAACTACTCCTAAAGTCGAGATAAAAAAAGGGGGTAAAGTAGTTATAGTCCTTGGTATTCTAACGATTGCAATTGCCGTAGTAGGTCATATTTTATTTCATTTTCCGGCTATGTGGGGTATGATGTTTGGACTTTCTTTGCTTCTTCTTTATTCTTTATATCATAAAATAAAACATCAAGAACACTTTAATGTTTTTGTAAATATGGAAAAAGTTGAAAACGATACTCTTTTATTCTTTTTTGGTATTTTAAGTGCCGTTGGTGCTTTATATTTTCTAGGATGGCTGTTTTACATTACAAAACTTTACGAAGTTATAGGCTCTACCTGGGCAAACATCGGAGTAGGATTTATAAGTGCGATTATAGATAATGTACCTGTAATGGCGGCTATTTTAAAAGCAAATCCTCCAATGGGAATAGACCAGTGGCTGCTTGTAACCTTGACTGCAGGTATCGGTGGAAGTTTAATCAGTTTTGGTAGTGCCGCGGGGGTAGGCGTTATGGGAAGAATGAAAGGTATATATACGTTTGGCTCACATATGAAATATGCATGGGCTGTGTTGGCCGGATATATATTAAGTATAGCTATTTGGTATGTACAGTTCGAAATTATGGGACTTTATTAAATTTTGATACAATTTCAACAAAAAGGACATAAATGCAAGTAGAAATTTTAATACTTGATTTTGGAAGTCAATATACCCAGTTAATAGCAAGACGCCTAAGAGAAGAGGGGATATACAGTGAAATAGTCCCTTATTTTGACGGGCTTAAAACCGCAAAAGAGAAAAAACCAAAAGGCATTATTTTTAGCGGAGGACCTGCAAGCGTATATGATAAAGATGCATATAGGGTAGATAAGGAAATATATGAATTAGGGCTCCCAATTCTTGGAATTTGTTACGGAATGCAGCTTATTACTGTTGATTTTGGCGGAGAAGTTGTAAGAGCGGACCATCACGAATACGGAAAAGCGGAACTTTTTATAGACGACCCTCACAAGCTTTTTAAAGATGTAAGCAATCCTACAATCGTTTGGATGAGTCATTCCGACAGAGTGGAAAAACTGCCAAATGGCTTTAAAAGAATCGCTCATACACAAAACGCCCCTTATGCCGCAATCGTAAATGAAGAAAAAGAGATATACGCTATTCAGTTTCATCCTG
This sequence comes from Nautiliaceae bacterium, assembly GCA_039831165.1. GTDB lineage: Bacteria > Campylobacterota > Campylobacteria > Campylobacterales > Nautiliaceae > Caminibacter. The sequence goes on from JBDONV010000131.1 coordinate 7,253, forward strand.
AGGTTACCCATAGCGTAGAGGGACAAAA
>JBDONV010000221.1:0-2044 GCA_039831165.1 Nautiliaceae bacterium
TTTCCGTTTTTAGAAACATACCATATTACGTAAGGATAAATATTTTTATAAAGAGAGTTTTTCGTATGTAAAAAAAGAATATCATAATTTTTATTATTATGGGAATGCTGTATTTTTATTTCTTTAGCGTTTATAATATCGCCGTATAAAGTTTTTATAAAAAGTTCTTCTTTTGAAGAATTTTCATAAGCCGCCTTAAGAGTGGTTTTTGAAATTTTAAGTCCGCTTATTACATTGCTCATAGCAAGAAACAATACCGAAAGAATTCCTATGGAAATTAGAATTTCAACAAGCGTAAAAGATTTTTTCATTGAACCTCTATTTCATATGCGGTGTTTGAAAATTCTTTGTTGTAAGCTTTTATTTTTTTGATTATTACGCTTATATTTTTATTTTCGCTAATATTAAAATCTTTTCTTAAATCTTCTTCTATCTCAAGAGAAATTTCCTCTTTTTTAAGATTTTCTATTATTTCGTCATCGGTAATGTTAAAGTCTATAAGCTGTTCGTAAAGATTTTTTACTTCTTTTTGCTCTATAATGGCAACGGAAGATTTAAGATTAAAATCTTCTGCCCTTTTTGTTAAATAAAAAAGCTTTTTACTGTTAGACGAGACATCTATCATAACACCCACTACAATAAATATTATCATCGTAGCGATTAAAACTTCAATAAGCGTAAAAGATTTTCTCAATAAATTTCCTTATAAAATATGAAAACTTTTCAAAACCTTGGCAAGTTCAGGATCGTTTTGAGAAAGTTTTTTTAATTCGTATATAAACTCTTTAAGCCTGTTTTGCTTAATATCTTCAACTATCTCTTCCTTAGCCGCTTTTATCATACTTTTCCTGTCCCATATGGCAAATCCTATTGTAACAGCCGTAAGCCCTAAAAAAGCTGCACTTATCATCCATAGATAATTCATCATATCCTCAAAACGTTTATTCATATCCTCAAACCTCTTATTGAAGTTACTGTTCATTTCTTCAAAACGCCTGTTAAAGTTAGTATTCATCTCTTCAAAACGTTTATTCATATCCTCAAAGCGTTTATCAATTTCCTCAAATCTGGCGTTCATATGTTTTTCCAGCATATCTATTTTAAGAGAATTGGCATATACTTTTTTGTCTATTTCATTTACTTTGTTTATAAGAAGTTTTATATCGTTTTTCAATTCTTTTATATCTTCTTTTGTCGCAGGTTCTGCATAAAGGGCAATAAATGCAAGCAATATTAAAAAAAGTTTTTTCATAACGGACCTTTTGAAAGTTTTTATAATTATAACATAAGATTTATTACCAGACTTCGTCTTTTTTGTAACTAAATTTACGGGATAAAAACAGCTCTTTTGCCCTGTCAAAATCCCGGGCTGTAAAAATAAAAAGGGGTTTAAACACATAAACACCTTCTTCGCTTTTCAAAATAAAAAAATCCCCTATTCCGTTTTTTTCCTCATACTTAAAAACAATTCTTTTATCATTCAAATATCCAAAATCTTTTTTTTCAAAACTCCCTTTTTTATATTCGTAAACTTCCGGAAGATTGAGCCTGATATTTACACCGCTTATATTTTTATCGGGAAAAACAGCCAGGGTGCTTCCGTCTTCAAACATATAAAAAGTCCCGTTTGGATGGAGATAATCTCTTAATTTATCGGGGGTTAAAGGAGGGGAATAAAGAGTTGGGAGTTTTATTACCATAAAGGTAACAAATCCCATCAATACTATTACTATTGCCAGCTCAACAAGCGTAAAAGCCCTTTTCATCAAACTACTGCTGACATTCGCTTAGTCTGATATCTTTGTTTTCACCGCTGCCGCCCTCTTTTTTATCGGCGCCAAGAGATATAATATCTATCTGCCCGTTGTTGTTTACATAAATATATTCGCCCCCCCACGGGTCTTTTGGAAGTTTTTTGCTGCCAAGAAAACCGCCTCTTGGGTAGTTTTTGTATTTTTCGGGATTAGGGTTTTTAATAAGGGCTTTAAGACCCTCTTCGGTTGTGGGATAAGCGCCTTCCTGGATTTTGAAACTGTCAAGCGCG
>JBDONV010000149.1:0-2033 GCA_039831165.1 Nautiliaceae bacterium
AAAAAAATACTCTAAGCCTTTTTTAATAGGTCCTGAAGGCGGATTTTCAGAAGAAGAAAAAAAATATTTTAAAAATAAACTTAAATTCGAAAGCTTTATATTAAGAAGCGAAACGGCGGCATGCGCCGTTGCAGCTAAATTTTTACTTTAACGTCTTCAAAATAAGTTCGGCAAGTTTTAAAGCTTTAAAACGGTGTGAGATTTTATGTTTTATTTCTTCGTCAAGTTCTCCTAATGTTTTATCAAATCCATTTGGAATAAACATAGGGTCATACCCAAAACCTTTATTTCCTCTCGCTTCTGCTATTACATCACCTCTCATAAATCCATGGGTAGTAAAAATCCCATAAGGTGTAGCCAAAGCTATAGCCGCCGTATAAAAAGCGGGGGCTTTTTTAATATTTCTTTTTTTAAGTTCTTCTATAAGCTTGTAAAGATTATCTTTATCAGTTGCGTTCTCTCCAGCATACCTTGCCGAATATATTCCGGGAGCATTATTTAATAAAGGCACGCTTATACCGCTGTCATCCGCAAGTACTATATTGCCAGGAAGTTTTTCATATACGGCTTTTGCTTTTATAATAGCGTTCTTTTTAAATGTTGTACCCGTTTCTTCTATTTCAAAAGGTTCTATAATATCCGTATAAGAAATAACTTCGTAATCTTTTAAAATATCTTTTATCTCTTTTATCTTTCCTTTATTCGAACTGGCAACCACTATTTTCATAAACTTATCCTTCTATATCCGGTTTTGGAGGAGAAAAATAGTAACCTTGGAAATAATCAACTCCTAAAGATTTCAATTTTTCAAAAATTTCTTCGTTTTCAACAAATTCAGCAACTGTTTTTATACCCACTTCTTTTGCAAAATTTACTATCGTTTTTATCATAATTTCGTTATTTTTATTCGTTAAAATATCTTTTACCAAACTTCCGTCTATTTTAACTCCATTAGGATTAAGCTTAATTAAATAATCGAAATTTGCATAACCGCTTCCAAAATCGTCTATATAAATTTCAGCACCGATTTTTTGAAGCATCCTTAAATAGGATTTTACAATATCTGACTCTCTGACATCTTCATTTTCCACCATTTCAAACGTAACTTTAACGTCTGAGCTGGTAACTTTTTTAAGAATATATTCCCTCATATCCGTATCTTCTATATCGCTTAAATCCAAGTTAATAGAAACCCCCACAGGTCTTGACTGAAATTTTTCAAAAGCTTTATCCACCACTCTTTTAGTAATTTCAAGATAAAGCCTCGTTCTTTTTGCAACATCTAAGAAAAAGAAAGGAGAAATAACTTTTCCGTCTTCATCAATAAGACGCACTAATGCTTCATATTTAATAATTTTTTTATCCCTATCAACAATAGGCTGATAAAACGGTATTATTTTATCATTATCCAAAGCTTTTTTTAATTTTTTAAACCATTTAAGATGTTCTTCGTAAGTTTTCTGATTTTGTAAAGCTTCTTCCCCAAAGACAATATCTTTTCTCAACGTTTTAGCCATATCAAGAGCGGTTTCCGCTCTTATATAATCTTTTTTATAATAACTAATTCCGCTTCTAAATTTAACAACAATTTCATCATTTTCTATTTTATAAGGTTCTTCAAGCTCTTTTAATAATTCTTTTACCAATTTTAATAAATCTTCTTTTGAAATATCTTTAGGAAAAAGCAGGGCAAATTCATCTATATCTAAATGAAAAACTTTAAAATAATATTTTTTGGGTAATTCTTTTAATCTTTTAGATATTTTTTGAATCAATATATCCGCAATCTCAGGACCAAAATAAGCGTTTATATCCCTAAATTTATCAATATTAATAATAACTAAAGGATTTTTTTTCTGTTTTAAAGTTTCAAAAAACTTTACTCTGTTTGGTAAATGAGTTAAAGGATGATAATAAAGTTTCTCATATAATTTACCTTGATATTTTTTAATAGTGGTTACAGTAGCGTTTATTTCTCTTTTTAAATTTTCAAATTCTACAAAATTCATTTTTTTCTTAATAGAGGTATAAGT
>JBDONV010000080.1:0-2030 GCA_039831165.1 Nautiliaceae bacterium
TAACGGCGCTGTGGTCTTTTAACCCGAAATATTTGGCTATGGTAGGGGTTGATTCTTTTGTGAATTCTCTGGCCAGATAAATTGCCGTTCTTCTTGCTGCAACAATATTTTGATTTCTGCTTTTTGAGGTTATTTCGCTTGGTTTTATATTAAATTCTTTGGCTATTAATGAGATAATATCTTCAAGGGTTATATTTTCTTTTCTGTCTTTTATGTGTTCTTTTAAAGCCTGTTTTGCGAAATCCAGTGTAATGTCCATAATTCCAAGAAGTTTTGCCATAGCGTTTATTTTTACTATCATACCTTCAATTTCTCTTATATTGTCGTCAAGTTTCGTGGCTATAAATTCTATTACGTCTTCTGGAAGGTGAATGCCGTTTATTTCGCATTTTTTACGGATGATTTCTATTTTCGTTTCAAGTTCCGGAGGTTGAATGTCGGCAATAAGACCGGCTTCAAAACGGCTTCTTAACCTGTCTACAAGGTCATACAGTTTTTTAGGAGGTCTGTCGGCGGTTAGGCATATCTGTTTTTTTTGGTTGTAGAGTTCGTTAAACGTGTGAAAAAATTCTTTTTGAGTCTCTTCTTTTCCCGAGAAGAACTGAACGTCGTCTATTAGCAGACAATCGCAGTTTCTGTATTTCTCATGAAACCGGTCCATGGTGTGATTTCTTACATGTTCTCTAAATTCATTCATAAACTGTTCGCTGGTTACGTAAATAACCTTTGCCCTGTTTTTTAAATAATTTCCTATTGCCTGCAAAAGATGGGTTTTACCAAGACCAACTCCTCCGTATATAAAAAGAGGATTATAGCTTTTTCCCGGATTTTCAGCTACGCTTTTTGCCGCACTGTATGCGAATTGGTTAGAAGGTCCAACTATAAAACTTTCAAAGGTGTATTCTGGAATAAGAACGGAGGGAGTGTAGTTTAAAATTTCTTCTGTTGAATATACTTTTGGTTTTGTTTCTTTGGTGGTTATTTCAACTATTGCTTCTATACCAGTTTCTTTTTTATAAAGTTCGGCTATTTTTTTTGCATATTTTCTTTTTACATAATTGGCTATAAATATATTAGGAGCTTTTACTACTATATGAGCGCTGTCGCTTGATTCTTCGTCGAATTCCAAATTTTTTATAAATTTATTATAATTCACTTGATTTTCACGTTTTAGTTCCTGCTTTATTTTATCAAACAGCAAAATTAAGCTCCTTTGTGAATTAAATTTTGTTCACAATGTGAAAAAATTGTGAAAATTTATGTGAATTAAATTTTATCATAACCGAAATAAAAAGTCTAATAAAGATATTCACATTGTGAATGAAATGTGAAAAAACAGTGAAAGAGTAGTGAAATGAGAATACTTGGAATAGACCCAGGAACCATAAGATGTGGTTATGCTATTGTTGAAACGGTTCCTAAACTTCATTTAATAGATGCGGGATTTATCAAAATTACGGAAAAAGAACTTCAATATCAACTTTCACAGCTTATTGAAGGTCTTGATTTTATTTTAAAAAACGAAATAGATGAAGTGGCAGTAGAGGATATTTTTTACGCTTATAATCCCAAAACTGTTTTAAAACTTGCTCAATTTAGAGGAGCTTTGTCTCTTAGGATTTTACAAATACATGGTAATTTTGCGGAATATACGCCTCTTCAGGTAAAAAGAGCCGTTACAGGAAACGGAAAAGCAAAAAAGGAGCAGGTGGCTTTTATGGTAAAAAGGATTTTAGGTCTTAAAGGGGATATTAAACCTTTGGATATTACTGACGCTATTGCCGTAGCTATTACTCATTCACAGAGGATTAAATGTTAGAAATAGCTGATATCATGGGAATAATGTAATACATTTTTAATTTTTATTTTTTCAGAGTATGCAGTTGTTTTGGGCTTTTTGCAGTAAAATATGATTAAAGTTTGCCAAAAATATGAATTTTAATGTATAATTAAGAAAAAAGGATACGGTTATGAAAGTAGGTGATTTAGTAATTATAGCTACTCTTGGAGAAATAAAAGCTTATAAAGCA
>JBDONV010000198.1:0-2029 GCA_039831165.1 Nautiliaceae bacterium
GACCACTATTCCTTCATCAGGTTTATAATCAAGGTCGGGATTTTTATCCGGATAATCCACCGCATTTAAAATAACCTTCATAGCATTAAGCCTTGCTAAATGTTTGTTATCACTTCTTATAACCGTCCATGGAGAATAATGAGTATGAGTAGCTTTTAGCATTTTATATTTCATTTCGGTAAATTCATCCCATTTATCCTGTGCCTGAAGGTCTATTTCGCTGAGTTTCCACTGTCTTAGCGGGTCTTTTCTTCTTTTTTCAAATCTTTTAGCCTGAACCTCTTTTGAAATGGAAAGATAAATTTTTACCAAAATAGTCCCTTCCATAACTATTGATTTTTCAAACATAGGACATTCTATCATAAAAATCCTATACTCTTCCGGGGTACAAAATCCAAACACAGGTTCAACCATTGCTCTGTTGTACCAGCTTCTGTCAAACAAAACAACCTCCCCTCCTCTTGGAAACTGCTCTACATATCTTTGAAAATACCATTGTGTTTTTTGAACGTCGCTTGGCTTTCCAAGAGCCACGACTCTATAATGTTTTTCGTTCATATATCTTACAATTCTCCTGATTGTCCCTCCCTTTCCGGCGGCGTCACGCCCTTCAAAAAGTACTATCATTCTTTTTTGAGTATCTTCAAGATATTTTTGCATTTTTATAAGTTCCGCCTGATACGGTTTTAGTTCCTGCTCTTCAAGATATTTTTTTATAGCTTTTTTGTTTACTCTTTTAAGCTCGACGTATTCGTTAATCAAATCATTTAAGCGTATTTTTTTATTACCGAGTAATATATATTCGGGATTATAAAGTTCGTTTATGTTGATTTTTTCCATTTGGCACTCCGGTGCGTTTTTTGATATTATACTAAAAAAGGCTTACATAATGGTTATTTCTATCTCCAATATAAAAGGGGGTGTGGGAAAAACATCAACCTGCGTAAATCTGGCCTGTATTGCGGCAAACATAAAAAAAGTGCTTATTTACGACCTTGACAAACAAAAAGCCGTAAATTTCTTTTTCGATACGGTTGAAAAAGAAAAAAATTTTTTTTCTGTCAGAGATAAAAACATCGACATATTCGTAAATCCCAAATTTCAAAAAAAAGATTTTTTTAAAAATTACGACATAATTTTTATAGACACTCCAGCAGGTTTAAATAAACACACAAAAGAAGCCCTTAAAAATTCAGACATTACCATAGTACCCGTTACTCCCAATATTCTCGCTCTTAAAACATACAACGATTTAATATCAAAAGGTTATAAAAACCTGAAAATTCTTCTTAACGGCGTCGAAAATAAACCTACACATAAAAAAATAATTTCTTTAATATCAAAACTGCCTTCCCATCAATATTTTAAAACATATATTCCAAAAAGCGACATTATAGAAAATATGGCCTTTTATAAAACCTGTATTTTAAGCAAATATCCTGATTCAAAGATTTTAAGGGCATATGAAAAAGTTTTAAAAGAGATTATTTAAAACTCTCTTTCAACAACTTTTTGAGCTATCATCTCCAACTGAGGCATATTAAATTTTTTTATTTCTTCTTTAGCTTTACCGACAAGCTCTTTTGCTTCGTTATAACATTTTTTTATAATACTATATTTCCCCATTAACTCTCTTATCCATAAAACTTCATCTTCTTGCAGCCTTTTTTTATAAAGGGATTTTAACTTTTCCTTTTCGTCTTCAGAGGCCCGTTCGAAAAGATATATAAAAGGAAGAGTCGTTTTACCCTCAAAAAAATCATGCATAGCAGGCTTTCCAAGAGTCTCTTCATCCTGTATAACGTCAAGCAAGTCATCGATTATCTGAAAAGCTATTCCAATGTTTTTACCGTAATTCATAAAAGGTTCTTTTTCAAATCCGGCGGAAACGGCGGCGGCACCGCATGCCGCTTCTATTAAAGAAGCCGTTTTTTTGTAAATCATATCCATATATTTATCTTTATCCAAATTAATATCACGGCTCAGTTTAACGTCTTCAAGTTCTCCTTGCGAAAGTAGATAAACGGCA
>JBDONV010000127.1:0-7211 GCA_039831165.1 Nautiliaceae bacterium
ACCAGCCTCATTATGGGTATGGGACTTGGTGACAAAGTAGCTCTTATTACTGATGGTAGATTTTCAGGTGCTACAAGAGGGCTAAGCATCGGACACGTAAGTCCTGAAGCGGCTGAGGGTGGAATGATTGGTCTTCTTAAAGACGGAGACATTATAGAAATTGACGTGGATAATTTTTCTATAAACGTTAAATTAAGCAATGAAGAAATTGAAAAAAGAAAAAAAGAATTCACTCCGCTTAAAAAAGAAGTACCCGGACGCTGGCTGAAACAATACAGAGCCCTTGTAACAAACGCAAGTAACGGAGCTATTTTAAAAGCAGACTGATATTTTGCCCTTTTGGGCATTAAAAGGACAAAAATGAAATATAAGGTATATTTTGCAATATTTTTTTTAAGCGTTTTTGTTATAGGCCTTACCCTTTATTATTCTCAACAGGAAATAAAACTAATCACCCAGCAAAAAGCAAAAGAAATTTATGAGTTAAGAAATAAAGAATTTTCATTAATGCTGGAAAATAAAAAAGATTTTCTAAACGCTTTTGCGAAGTTTATAAGCTCCTCGGATATAGTAGTCAATGCTTTTCTTGAAAATAACAGAACGAAACTTATAAATTTCGTAAAGCCGCTTTACAATTCCTTACATGAAAAAGGCCTTCTTGAAGAGATTCATTTTTTCAAAAGACCTGCTACAAGTTTTGTAAATTTCGCAAACCTTAAAGTTTTTAACATAGACGTCAGTAAAGCAAGAGCGGATATACTCTGGGTTTCTACATCTTTTCAACCGTCCACACACTTTTATATATGCAGACTATATCCGGGACTCAGAGCAACATATCCTATTATTTATAAAGATAAGCTCCTTGGAAGCGTTTCTTTTGGTATAAACATAAAAATTTTCAAGGATATGTTTGAAAAATTAAATGCCAAAGGCGTCAGTATATATCTAAATGATAAACTTTTAAGCAAATTTTTACTTCCTAAAAAATATTTATTTTTTAAAGACCTTCCTTTAATAAACGGATACAGGATAATCGGAACCCCTTATTTGATAAAACCAACGCCCGGATATGAAATAAAAAACAATTTTGTATATACCAAAATAAAAATAGTCGACTTTTTTAATGAAGCTATAGGATATATAGTAATAAAAGACGACATATCAAAAACGATTAATGTTTTAAAAAATTACATGAAAAACAAAATGAGTATAGAAATATTTAGCTATATAACAATCATCGCAATACTATTTTTATTATTTATCTGGATTTTTAATAAAATTAACGAAATGAAAAAGATTTTATTTTTAATAAAAAATCAACAATTTGACAAACTACCTCCAAAACAAAAAGAAAAAGACGAATTAGACAGTTTTAGAAATTCCCTTTTGGATGTAGCTCATACTATCAAAACCTATATATCTCTTTTAACTCAAAAAGTGGAAGATTATTCCCAAAAAGCATATAAAGACGGCCTTACCAATGTTTTTAACAAAAGATTTTTAAAAGAAAAAGCCCATGAGCTGTTTTTAAAATATCAACTCTCCGATACGCAGGTAGGCATTATAATGATTGATATAGACGATTTCAAAAAAATAAACGATACTTACGGACATGATGTAGGGGATATGGTACTTATCCGCTTAACCGAAGAAATAAAAAAACACATAAGAAAAGATGATTTTTTCATCCGATATGGAGGAGAAGAATTTTTATTAATCCTTCCAAATTCCAATATTCAAACCACCTATACAATAGCTGAAAAAATAAGAGAAGCTATACAAAATCTAAAAATAAAAGTCGGAGATAAAACTATCAATTTTACTATTAGTCTTGGTATAAGCGAAGTTAGAAAAAACGACAAAAATCTTTTTGAAGCAATAAAAAGAGCGGACGAAAAACTATATAAAGCAAAAAGAAACGGAAAAAATAGAGTGGAATTTTAAGCGAAAATATCAAGTTTTTTTGAATTGTCAAAAAGTTTATCAAAAAGTTTTTTAGCTGCATTAAGCTCCTCTAACCCGGCTTTTATAGATTTTAATACCTCATCAAACGTATTTACCCCTTCTTGTTTTATAGCTTTTTCATATTCTTCGTTTTTAGGCTCTGGGAGTTTTGATTTTAAAGCGTGGGCAACGTTTGAAATAACCTTTTCATTGGCGTCTTTTTGTTTTAAAAATTTTTCAAGAAGGGGTTTTACCTTTTTAAAAGCCTCTTTTATCTCTTTTAAATCGTTTTCATCAAGTCCGTTACCCTCATAATGAAACTCATATCCGTAAGAGTGCTTTAAAGTAAGTTCTTGAGAAATTATACCCCTTCCTCTTTTAAAACTGCTTTGAGCTTCAACGCTGTCAAACATATTAAGCTCAATCTTATCACCGCTGCTGGTAGTAAAAGAAAAATCAAAACTTGCAGCATTTAAACCGTATCTCTCAACGTTTAGCATTTACAGGCCTTTTTTGTTTACATATCGGCAAAAAAGAAAAAGAAATTAATCCTCCTCTTCCACCTCTATAGCCTGATAAACATAAATAGTAGGATGATACATCAGACAATCCCCAGGCAATCCAGCTTTTAGGCATAAATGGGCAAAAAATAAATCAAAAGAAGGTAACTCTTCCCATACAGCCGGTAAGAAAGTTGCCTGATGATTTCCAAGTTGTAAAATAACTCCGTCGACTCCCGGACGTATTTTTCTTCTTAAATCCTCCACATCTTCATATTCCAATTTTTCAGGTACTGTAAGGACGCTGACTTCTATTTTCACCCTATCAAACTCTTCAGGAGTTAACGGCGGGAATCTCGGGTCTTCAAAAGCCGCGGCTTTTGCATTGGCTACAACATCGTCAATAAGAGGCCTATAAGGTAAAATAGAGCCTATACATCCTCTTAAATTACTACCTCTTGGCTTATCTTTCATTTTTAAAGTAACAAACGTAGCCCTTTTTTCTTCAAGCCATGGATATCTGCTAACCCATTCTTCTCTGTCTATCAGTTTTTTTCCTTCAAACTCTTCCAAAATGGACATTCTTGCAAGTTTAGGCAATATTTTAAAATTTTCTTTCATTTTTCCCCTCCTAACAATTTTTTTAATTTTTCAAAAGGCATAGGCTTATAAAAATAAAACCCCTGTAAATAATCGCATCCTAAATCTCTTAATATTTCAACCTGTTTTTCAGTTTCAACACCTTCTGCAATTGTCTTTAAATCCAGACTTTTAGCAAACTCTACAATCGATTTTACAATAGCCCTGTCTTTTTTTGAAGTTTCTATAAATTTGATAAAGCTCATATCTATCTTCAAAAAATCAAAATCAAGTTCTTTTAACGACATAAAATTGGAATAGCCCGTTCCAAAATCATCAATTGCAACTTTTATGTTTTTGCTTTTAATTATATCTATTTTTTCTTTTGCCAGCTGCATATTCGTTACAATTCTTTCCGTTATTTCTATTGTCAAATTTTTAACTTCCGGAATAGATTCATAAAATTCATTATGTATAAAAGAATATGCAGAAAGATTAAAACTCAAATTTATATCAACTTTTTTGGCATATTCCACAATTTTAGGAAAGGTTATCTTTTCTATATCACTGATAAGTCCGCTTTCTTCAGCTTCTTCTATAAATTCGGCAGGGGGAATTATCCTCTCTTTTTCCTTAATTCTAATTAAACTCTCAGCCCCTACTATCTTAAAATCCTGATTAACATAAGGCTGAAAATAAAAAATAATATTATTTTCTTTAACGGCCTTTTTTATTAAATTATGCACAATATAAAATTTTTTCTTTTCTAATCCTATATTCTCATCGTAAATTTCATAAGTATTAACCCCTTCTTTAATCGCTTTATTTAAGGCCACATAAGCTTTTTCCAATAAAATTTCTAAATTATTTTCTTTATCATCGGCAACTGAAACCCCTATATTTACGTTTAAATTCAAAAAGGCATTTATTTTTGCTATTAATTTATTTAAAAAATTTTTTAATTCGTTTTTTTCAATATCGATAACAAAAGCAAATTCATCGCCTCCTACCCTTCCTATTTTACTAACACCTATCTCTTTTTTTAGAAAAGAAGCTAATTTTTTTAAAATTTCCTCGGCATATTTTTTTCCGCGGGATTCTATAATGGACTTAAATTCATATATGTCAATTACCACTATAACTTTTTTAGAATCCAAATAATTTTTTTCCAAAAAGCCTTTTCTATTTAACAAGTTTGTAAGAGAATCAATTATAACATGCTCATCATTTAAAATCATACTTTGAAAAACATAATATTTTTTATCATAATATACCGGAATTATTCTTGCTTTTAAAAAAACATGTTTACCATCAACATAACCTATTAAAATCTTCTCCACCGGCTTATCTTCATTTATATCTAAATTATTAAAAATTTCATTTAAATTCGTTATTCCGTCTTTTAATTCAGAAAACACTTTATTACAATACACGATATTGAATTCTTCATCCGTTATTACGATAGCCTGAAAACTTTCATCAAAAGATTTTTTAAGTAAAACCAGATATTTATTAAAAACCAAATACTCTGCGGCATATTTTATTTCGCTGCCCAAACCTTTTGCCAAATCTTTGCAACACTCAAAATCATTTTCATATTTACTCTCTATTATAAATTCAAAATTATCTTCTTTAAATTGCACTTTGCTTAATAAATTTTTACACTCTCCAAATTTCCTGTCTTTATACACTATTTGAGAATTATAACCTTTCGAATTTATCAAATTAACAATAATTTGCAAAAATTTTTCTACGTTTTTTTCGGATAAAAACAGAGAATGGATATTCGCAACCATTTCTAAAAACATATCTTTTTTTACTTTTTCCGTTTTATCAACCATTATTACAAAACCGCTGTATTTTCCTTTAAAAATAACGGTATCTGCAAACACATCAAAATAAAACCTTTTATTGTTTACAATAAATTCCTTATAAGGATAATACATTTCAAAAAATTCGCCGCTTAAACGCCTTTTTATATTTTTAGCCAATTCTTCATCATAACCAAAAGTTTTATATGTATCATCTCCCGCTTTTATCCCAAATTTTTTTGAAAGATAGTCATTTACGAATACTATTTTTTCCTGATATATCATAAACCCTATCTGTTTGTAACCAAAAAGTTTTTCGGTAATTAATTTAAGCTCTTCCCTTTCACTGACATCCACATTATAACCCAGCGCATAAATACAGTCTTTTTCTTTTTTTAATACTTTTAAATAAACACTTAAAAATTTAAAAATCTTATTTTTAGAAATTATTCTTGCTACAAATTCCACACTCTCTTTATGTTTTAATTCTTTTAATTTTTTTATAAAAAGTTCAAAATCTTCCGGCAAAGCGATTTTTTTTATATTTTCCGGCTTTTTAAAAAATGATGTATCATAACCTGAATACGGAATATGATTTATAATTTCTATCTCCTCAATCCGTTCGGTTTCAAAATTAAATTTCACTATATAAACACTAGCCGGTATTTCTTTTGCTATTATTTCATAAGAAATATTCACACTTATCTCCTGCTAAGCTCGGCATTTTGTTCTACTTTATGAAGCCATACGAATACTTCAGCTACCGCTTTGTAAAGTTCGGGAGGAATTTCTTCGGTTTTTACTTTTATCAAATTTTCCACCAAAAGCTCGTTTTGAAAAATAGGTAAATCAAACTCTTTTGCCTTTTCAATTATTTTTTTCGCTATTTCTCCCTCTCCTTTTGCCACAATTTTAGGAGCGTTATCTTCATAAGCCTTATACTTTAAGGCCACCGCTTTAGTATTTATAAATTTTTTCATATATAGGACCTTTTTTCGTTAAAGTTGATTTATAAAGATAAACTTCAAAAGGCACCTCAATATTTATGTTTTTCCATTTTTTAAGTTCATCAAAAAATTTTTTATCTTTAATATTTTTAATTCTACACAGTGTAATATGAGGTTTAAAAAAATTGTTTTCGATTATATCAAGTTTTTCATTCAATTGCATATTAATTTTGCTTATATTTTCACTATTTGCTTTTAAATATAAAATTTTGTTTCCAAACATCCCAATACCGTTGATTTTTATCTTTTCATTGGGAATTTCCAAAGGAATCTGATATTTTTCAGGGTCGTCCTCTCCTATAAATTTATGAGTTAAATGCAAATTCCATCCCTCAACCCATTTTCCATCTATATATTTTTCAAGGTCTTTTTTTATGGCTCCGTATATAGGCAGGGTAACCGGAGTTGCTATAAAAAGTCTCATTGAAACAGCCTTGATATAATATAAAAAACAGCACTTAAAACGATACTTATAATAATTGAAGAAGTAATGGGAAAATAAAATACAAAATTTTCTCTTTCAATAACGATATCACCAGGAAGATGAAAAAGAGGAAAATCTTTAAAAAAATACATTAAAAGCCCGATAATTATAAAAATAACTCCGATAAAGATAAAAATTTTAGCCATTTTAATGCCTTTTTCCTTATTATATCAAATTGGCTATAATTTCATTAAAAAAGGACTGTTATGCCTATGACAATAACCGAAAAAATTTTCGCAGAACATATTGGACGAGAGGTAAAACCGGGTGAGATTATTATGTGCGATGTCGATATGACTATAGGAAACGATATTACCACCCCTATTTCAATAAGGGCTTTTGAAGAAAGCGGAGCCGAAAAACTGGCAAAACCTGATAATTTTGCAATCGTTTTAGACCACTTTATCCCTCCAAAAGATATTGCTAGCGCAAATCAAGCTAAAATAAACAGGGAATTTGCTTATAAACACAACCTAAAAAACTTCTTCGATGAAAAAGATATGGGAATTGAACATAGATTACTTCCTGAAAAAGGTCTGGTAATTCCTGGAGACGTAATAATTGGAGCGGATTCTCACACATGTACTCACGGAGCTTTAGGAGCGTTTTCAACGGGCATGGGTTCTACCGATATCGCTTTTTGTATGATTACCGGAAAAAGCTGGTTTAAAATACCTGAGAGTATAAAAGTAATATTCACAGGGGAAAGAAAAAAACATGTTTACGGAAAAGACTTAATCCTTGAACTTATCAGAAGAATAGGAGTGGACGGAGCTTTATATAAAGCTCTTGAATTTACGGGAGATACTATTGAAAACCTTCCAATGGATGATAGAATGAGTTTATGCAACATGGCGATTGAAGCGGGAGCCAAAAACGGAATTAT
>JBDONV010000083.1:0-2024 GCA_039831165.1 Nautiliaceae bacterium
AAAGATAAAAAAGAACTCGATGAAAAAGTTGAAGTTGCCTTAAAAGGAGCGGCTCTTTGGGATGAGGTGAAAGATAGATTAAAAGATGATGCAAGAGGGCTTAGCGGAGGTCAGCAGCAAAGATTGTGTATAGCAAGGGCTATTGCGGTAGAACCCGAAGTGCTTTTAATGGATGAGCCCACAAGCGCACTTGATCCTATATCGACTCTTGCGATTGAAGAACTTGTAACAAAATTAAAAGATAAAGTAACTATCGTAATAGTCACACATAATATGCAACAAGCAAGCCGGGTAAGTGATTTTACCGCATATATGTATTTGGGAGAATTGGTTGAGTTTGGAACTACCGAACAAATTTTCTTAAATCCTAAAAAGAAAAATACGGCGGATTATATTGCCGGGAAATTCGGATAATACTTATCTCCATTTACATATTTCTTTTCTTTTTGTAAAATTCTTTAAAAAAAAAGAGGTGCTCATGGAACTTCAAACTATCTCCAAACTTGAAAAAAAAGCCAGAAAATCTGCCGGTATAGATTTGATGAGACTGGGAATAGGTCTTTTATTTATTGCTATAGTTGTATTATTTACTTACGCAAAAACGGGTAATGTTCCGAATAATCTCTTTTTGGTAATAGCAACCGTCTTTGGTGCTTATATGGCTATGAATATCGGTGCAAACGATGTGGCAAACAATGTAGGACCTGCTGTTGGAAGTAAGGCGCTAAGTCTTACGGGAGCCATAATAATAGCTGCAATTTTCGAAGCGGCCGGAGCTCTGATAGCGGGTGCCGATGTTACAAACACTATTAGAAAAGGAATTATTGACATAAATGCTTTTAACGGTGATGTCAATATGTTTATATGGGCAATGATGTCCGCTCTTTTAGCCGCTGCTCTTTGGTTGAATTTGGCTACCGCTTTTAAAGCCCCAGTATCCACTACTCATTCAATTGTTGGTGGAGTTATGGGAGCGGGTATCGCAGCTGCCGGGTTTGCTATAGTAAACTGGGCAACTATGGGTAAAATTGCCGCTTCATGGGTTATTTCCCCTGTTCTTGGAGGAATAATCGCCGCGGCTTTTCTTTATGCGATAAAAAAAACAATAGTTTTTAAAGAAGATAAAGTAAGTGCGGCAAGAAAGTGGGTGCCTGTTTATGTAGCTATTATGACATGGGCTTTTGTTACTTATCTTACCCTGAAAGGTTTAAAACATGTTTGGATTGATATTACAAATGTTTTAAGTTTTCTTCCTCATACAAAAAAGCCTACGTTTGGAGTAGCTTCGATTTTCGGTTTGATTTTAGGGATAATCGTATATTTTTATATGGTTGCTAAACTTAAAAAAGAAAATATAAAGAATGACAGAGAAGGGATAAATAAATATTTTACGGTACCTTTGATTTTTGCCGCAGCCCTTCTAAGTTTTGCTCATGGGGCAAATGACGTTGCAAATGCCGTAGGGCCTCTTGCAGCAATTGCCGATGCCGTTATGAATGGGGGAATTTCTCCAAAATCTTCAATTCCTTTTTGGGTTATGGCAATCGGAGCTATAGGTATTTCACTTGGACTTGCTCTTTACGGGCCAAAACTGATTAAAACCGTAGGAAATGAAATTACTAAAATAGACCCTATCAGAGGTTTTTGTGTCGCACTGGCTGCGGCTATTACAGTTATTTTAGCTTCTCAGCTAGGTCTTCCTGTTAGTTCTACACATATTGCCGTAGGAGCTATTTTCGGTGTCGGATTTTTAAGAGAATGGCTTCATTTAGTAGAACAAAAAGAAGAGGAAATCGAAAAAGAGTTAAAAGAAGTAGAAAAAAAACTAAAAGCTTATGAACTAGAGCTTAAAGAATTACAAGAAAAAACTGATAAATCAAAAGACGATTACAAAAGAATTGTAGAGCTTATAGAAATAACTGAAGATTTGGAAAAAGCTTTAAAAAGATATAAAAAAATCCTTAAAAAAGAAGAAAAAGTAAAATACGTTAAAAGAGACCTTTTCAAAAAAATTATTGCAGCAT
>JBDONV010000243.1:0-7164 GCA_039831165.1 Nautiliaceae bacterium
ATCGTTCATTTGGAAGCTAAAAAATTGGGTCTTAAAGGTGAAGACCCAAGCAAACTTCCTCCTAAATGGCAAACATTTATAAGCGGTCTTCATTTTCTTATTCCGGTTATATATCTTATGTATGTGTTAATCGTTTTAAGACAATCCGCTCAAATGGCGGCGTTTAGTGCTATTTGGCTTTTGATGGTTATTATGATAATTCAATATCCTTTTAAAGCTTTATTTATAGAAAAACGAAAAGTTAAAAAAGAGGATTTTATTCAAGGTTTTATAGATATTTTCCATGGAATGGTAAACGGTGCGAGAAATATGGTACCTATTGCTCTTGCCACGGCGCTTGCGGGTATAGTTGTGGGTAGTATTACGCTTACCGGTATAGGTCAGGTGTTGCTTGATGTTATTGATACGCTTTCAAACGGAAATATTTTGATTGTATTACTTTTAACGGCTTTTATTTCATTAATTCTCGGAATGGGACTTCCAACTACCGCAAATTATATCGTAGTGGCTTCACTTACCGCTCCTGTTATGTTACAGTTGGCTCAGGATAACGGATTTATAATTCCTGCGATTGCCGCTCATTTATTTGTATTTTATTTCGGAATTTTGGCAGATGATACGCCGCCTGTCGGAATTGCAGCGTATGCGGCGGCTGGAATTGCTAAAGCCGACCCGATTAAAACAGGGCTTCAGGGATTTGCATATGACATAAGAACAGCTATACTTCCTTTTATGTTCTTTTTTAATATGGAACTACTTTTAATTAATAGCGTTAATGAATGGGATGTTAATGAATTTACGTTTATCAGCGACCCTTTAAAAATAGCGATTATATTCATTACGGCGATGCTTGGAATGTTTAGTTTTTCAAGTGCGACTCAAGGTTATTTTATTAAACATTGTAATCTTATTGAAAGACTTCTTTTTTTAATTGCCGTACCTTTCTTTATGTTGCCTAATATTATGATAAAATATTTACATCTTCCAAACGAATATATTTCTTATTTGATTGGGCTTGCTGTTTGGGTTGTTATTTTCTTGTGGCAAAAATCAAGAAAATAATTTTTTTTTCATTTACCTTCCGTTTACTTTTCTTTTGTATAATTTTTAAAACTGTTAAGGAGTTTATATGCTTATCAATCAAATGATTATTGATGAAAACGGAGTAGCGTTTATACCTTCCTTGGGGATAAGTTTTCAAATCAATGAAACAGCAGGGGAAATAATTGAGCTTTTCAAACAAGGTAAAAACAAAGAAGAAATTGTACAAATTTTAGCTGAAAAATATGAGCGGGACTGGAGAGAAGTTTATATAGATGTAGAAGATTTCTTTATTAAACTTAAAGTATACGGACTTATACAATGAAAATTGCTATAAGTGGTCTTAATAACACGGATAATCCGGCACCGGGTATTCCTGTTGCTAAAAGTTTAAAAGGCCATAATTTAATAGGACTTAGTTATGACCCCAACGAACCGGGTATTTATCAGGGGCTTTTTGAAAAAGTCTATTTAATGCCTTTTCCAAGTATAGGTTGGGAAGATATAAAAATTAGGATTTTAGAAATAAAAGAAAAAAGTAAAATAGAAACTATTATTCCGAATCTTGATGCCGAACTACCTTTATATATAAAAAATCAGCATCTTTTAGAAGAAATGGGAATTAAAACATTTTTACCGAGTCTTGAAAATTTTGAAATGAGAGAAAAGAGAAAACTTTCGGAATTTAGCAAAAAACTTGGTGTAAAACACCCAAAAACAATTGAAGTCATATCCTTGGACGATTTAATAAAAGCGGTAAAAGAAATAGGTTTTCCTGTAATGGTAAAAGGAAATTATTATAAAGCATATATTGCTTATAATCTTGATGAGGCGGTTGAGTATTTTTATAAAATATCAAATGAATGGGGTTTTCCTCTTTTAATTCAGGAAGTCATAAGTGGAGTGGAAATAAATTATGTAGGACTTGCCAATAGTGAACTTTTAGGAGGAGTTGGAATTAAAAAACTAACAACAACAGAACTTGGTAAAGTATGGAGTGCCATAAGTATTGATAATAAAGAACTGCTGAATTTAGCAAAAAAATTTGTAGAAATTACCGGATGGAGAGGAGCGTTTGAGCTTGAAGTTATAGTTAATGGTAATGATATTTATTTAATAGAAATAAATCCGAGATTTCCGGCATGGGTATATTTTGCTACAGCACTTGGTATAAATCTTCCTAAAATGATGGTGGATTTGATGGAAGGTAAAAAAGTAGAAAAGAAATTAAATTATCCGTTTGAAAAAATGTATATTAGATATGTAGAGGAAACGGTAACTGATTTTTCACAATTTACAACATTACTTACAAAAAAAGAGCTTTAAGGAGAAAAAATGAAATATGTAAAACCTACTATTAACAGAGTTGATTTTAATTTAGCGAGCAAATATGGAAGTCCTTTGAAAACTCAGAGAATAAAAAGCGATATTGACGGTGTTAGTGTAAATGAACTTACAAAAAAATACGGAAGTCCTCTTTTTGTTTTTTCTCAAAAGCAAATAGAAGAAAAATATAATGAATTTAAAGAAGCTTTTATCAGCAGATATCCTGAAGTTGAATTTTGGTGGAGTTATAAAACAAATTATCTTGATGCCATATGTAAAGTTTTTCATAAACTTGGCAGCAAAGCGGAAGTCGTAAGTGAATTTGAGTATCAAAAAGCTAGACATCTGGGTATTGAAGGAAAAGATATTATTTTTAATGGACCTTATAAATCAAAAGAAGCTTTAAAAGTGGCGGTGGAAGAGGGTGCTAAAATTCATATTGACCACTGGTATGAGATAAATGATTTGGAAGAAATAGCCGAAGAACTGGGAAGAGAAATCCCTGTAGCTATCAGGTGTAATATGGATACAGGGGTTTATCCTGCGTGGAGCAGATTTGGATTTAATATTGATAACGGTGAAGCATATGATGCCGTAAAAAGAATTTTTGAAGGTAAAAAATTAATACTTACAGGACTTCATTCTCATATTGGGACTTTTATGTTAAGTACCGAGGCTTATAAAAATGAAACGATTAAACTTATTAAATTAAAAAATAAGTTAGAAATTGATTTCGGTTACAATATTGAATACATAGATATAGGAGGAGGTTTTGCTTCTAAAAATAGATTAAAAGGAATATATCAACCTCCCGAAGTGATAGTGCCTACTCCTGATGAATACGCAGAAGCTATTACTAATGCTATTTATGAGCACAATAAAGGTAAGCTTCCAAAACTTTATTTAGAAACAGGAAGAGCTTTAATAGATGAAGCGGGATATTTATTAACAACTGTCTTTGCTTCAAAAAGATTAGCAGACGGCAAAAAAAGTTATATTGTAGATGCCGGAGTTAACTTATTATATACGGCTTTTTGGTATAACTTTGAAATATTTTTGGATAAAAGATATGAAGGGCTTAATGAACCAAGCCAAATAAACGGACCATTATGTATGAATATAGATATTATAAATGAAAACATTATGCTTCCTCCTCTTGATAGAGGAACAGTTATGACTATATGGCCTGTTGGAGCGTATAACGTAACTCAATGGATGCAATTTATCAGATATAGACCGGCTGTTGTTTTAATAGATAAAGATTCAAATCCTCATTTAATTCGAGAAAAAGAGGATTTAAGCGATATAATCAGAAGAGAAAAACTTCCAGATTATTTAAAGTAAGATGGATAAGTTAAAAATTTTATTTAAACCCTTTGCTTCTATTCTCTTTTTAAGAGATTATAGGCTCGGGTTTTTTGTTTTTCTTTTGTCTTTTTTATTACCAAGTGTTACTATTCTTGGAATGGTGAGTTTGTTAGCTACTATTATTTTTGCCGAATTTATTAAAATAAGAGATGAATATTTAAAATATGGTTTTTATCTTTATAATTCTCTTTTAGTTGGTATGGGGGTTGGTTATTTTTATGATGTCAGTTTAATTACTATAATAATTACAATAATACTCTCAATTTTTACTTTTTTATTTTCTTTTGGTCTTTATAAAGTTTTTTCATATTGGTATATGCCTATTTTATCTCTCCCGTTTGCTTTTATTAGTATGCTTTTTTATCTTGCCAGTCTTAAATATACAACACTTTTAAATAATCTTATAAATAAATTTACAACTTTTGATGTACAGATAAATTATGAATTAATTAGCAGTTATTTTAAATCCTTGGGAGCTATATTTTTCCTGCCGTATAATATTGCGGGAATTATAATAATGCTAATAATACTGTTTTATTCAAGAATTATGTTTATTATGTCGGTTTTAGGATTTTTAGCAGGAGTTTATTTTCATTCATTTTTCGTACCTTTGTATTCAGCGATTCATTCTCCTTATAATTTTAACTTCAATTTAATAGCTATAGCCCTTGGAGGAGTTTTTTTAATCCCAAATTTAAAAAATTATTTTTTGGCGATTATAGGGGTGTTATTAAGTGTTTTATTAATTGATGCTATGGAAGTATTTTTTAATATGTATTCACTTCCCGTATATACTATGCCTTTTAATATTGTTGTTTTACTTTTTTTAATGCTTTTATACTGGACTAAATATAAATACTATAATTTTTATATTAAAGAAACTCCTGAAAAGAGTCTTTTATATTATTTAAGTAACATTTACAGATTTGGAGGGAACGATATAAAAATATATCTTCCTTTTAGTGGTAAATGGACTGTATATCAAGCATTTGACGGAGAGTGGACTCATAAAGGGAAATGGAGATACGCATATGATTTTGTAATTAAGAAAAATGGAAAAACTTATGCCAATGACGGACTTTTTTTGGAAGATTATTATGCATTTGGAAAGCCTGTTATAGCTCCGGTTAATGGATATGTAGTGGCTTTAAGAGATGATTTGCCTGATAATTTTATAGGAAGCGTTGACAGAATTAGTAATTGGGGGAATTATGTTATCATAAAAAGCGATTACGGTTTTTATGTAGAAATATCTCATCTTATGCAGTACTCAATTACCGTAAAAGTGGGAGATTATGTAAAATATGGAGATGTTTTAGGAAAATGCGGTAACAGTGGATATTCTCCGGAGCCACATATTCATATTCAAGCCCAAAAATACCCATATCTTGGTAGTGAAACAGTTCCATTTAAATTTGTTGAATATATTAAGAATAGATTTTTATATTTTTATGCCTTGCCTAAAAAAGACGAAGAAGTTGAACCTTTAGTAGTTGATAAATCATCAAAACTTAGACTTAATTTTATTTTAGATGAAGTTTATAAATATGAAGTAGTTAAAAACGAAAAAACTATAAAAAATGTTGAATTTAAAGTAAATATGAATGAAAATGGAGAATTTTATTTTAAAGATAATTATGATAATAGACTTTATTTTAATTCGACCGAAAAGTTTTTTTATTTTTATAAATATGAAGGAAGCGAATCATATTTAAAAGAACTTTTTAAACTTGCTCCAAAAATTCCTTTTATAAATCAGAAAGTAAAATTTAGTGAAATTTTACCAATTGATATTTTATATCGAGGAATTAAATTGATTTTTCAGGAGCTTTTAATTTCGTTTAATTATAAGATTTTTGAGAAAAAATTTATTTACGAAAACGACTTTTTATCTATTAAGTCAAAATTTGGAGAAGTTGTATTTAGTTTTTATGAAAAAGGTTTTGATAAAATCGTTTTAAAAGATACTATATTAAGGAGAATTTATGAAGAAAATAATAATACTAATTAGTTTGGTTGTTTTTGGTTTTGCTTTAAATTATGAGGAAATTAGAGAAGCATATTATAAATCATACAATTATGAAAAGATGGGGGATTACAAAGATGCCATTAAGGTTTTAATCCTAGTTTATGAAACATATCCTAACGGATATACAGTAAATCTAAGACTTGCATGGCTTTTTTATTTAAATAAAAATTATCAAAATGCTATAAAACACTATGAGTTGGCACAAAAAGTTGCTCCATATTCATTTGAGCCAAAACTTGGGCTTATGAGGATTTATAACACTATTGGTAAATTTAATAAAACTCTTGGAATAGGAAATGTACTTTTAAAAAGTGATTATTATAATTATTACGGAAATTATTATTATGCTTATGCTCTTTTTGTGCTTAAAGATTATAAAAACTCAATTGCTGTTTGTAATAAAATGTTAACCGTTTATCCAACAAGCGTGCTGTTTTTAAATTTACTTGGTAAAAATTATTGGTATATGGGAGATAAAGAAAAAGCAAAAAAGATTTTTCAAAGCGTATTGATTTTAGACCCGAATAATGTAATAGCAAAGAGTTTTCTCAAATGAAAATATTATATTTTGATTATGTGGATAGTTTATTCTATGAAAAATTTGGAAAAAAGTTTGTAAATGATATTGGTGATTTTTATGATGAGATTATAAATAA
The DNA here is from genome assembly GCA_039831165.1 of Nautiliaceae bacterium. Lineage (GTDB taxonomy): Bacteria > Campylobacterota > Campylobacteria > Campylobacterales > Nautiliaceae > Caminibacter. Next base: position 6,421 of record JBDONV010000243.1, read on the forward strand.
AAAATATGATGTTTTAATTCTTAATTTTGATTTTCTATCTTATTTTTTGGAAATTAAAAAATTTTTTAAAGGATATGTGATTTTTATTTGCGATAATATTGATGAACTTATTTATAAAAGATCTCTAGAATACGGAGATTATTGCTATACATATGATGAAACTTATAAAATGAAGTTTAGATTGAATTATTTAAATAAAAAAATTTTTAAAAATAAATGCAATATTATTAAATTTGAAAATTACACTATACATCTTATAAGAAAGGAAATATATAAAAATCTTTTACCTTTTAATATTACTCCCGCTCAAAAAGAACTTCTTTTTTATTTGTTGGAAAATAGACAACGATATATTTCAAGAAATGAAATTTTAGAAAATTGTGAAAATATAAACAGTATTGACAGTGTTAAGGTCTTAATTTCCGATTTAAGGAAATTAGGCTTTAATATTGTTAATAAGAAAAATTTTGGTTATAAAATAGAATTAAAGGAGGAATTATGAGAAAAATTTTAAGTATTACGGCTGCTGTTGGAATAGCGTTTGCTTTTGAAGTTATGCCTTATGGGGCTTATTTGGATTATTCCAGTGCCTCTTTAAAAGATAAAGGATATGTATTTGGTGTTTATGGAAATTACTTTTTTCCTAAACATAAAATAGAATTTGATGCTGAACATACAAAAATTAAATATAAAGAAGATACTAATATTGATGATTGGAAACAGAACGATTTTACAATAATAGGT
>JBDONV010000022.1:0-1994 GCA_039831165.1 Nautiliaceae bacterium
TCTTATTAATAACTTTATTTACGGGCTTACAAACAGCCAAGTATCTCCTACTACGCCAAAAGGTGCATGGTCTGTAACTACTCAATATGGAAATATAGACCCGACTTTTGACCCGGCAGAACTTGCTAAAGGTGCAGGAGCTACATTTATCGGAAGAGAAAGCGTAGCTGAAGCTCAAAAACTTGAAAGACTGTTTGTTAAAGGGTTTCAACATAAAGGATTTAGTTTCTTTGATGTTCATTCGAATTGCCATGTAAACTTCGGTAGAAAAAATAAACTAGCAAATGCTAAGAAAAATATGGATTGGATTGAAAGTAATTTAATTCCTAAAGCTAAATGGGATAAACTAAGTCCAGAAGAGCAATATGAGCTCAAAAAACAAGGAAAATTTCCAAGAGGTATTTTACATCATGTAGAAGAGCCTGAATATTGTGAAGAGTATTATAAATTAATTGATAGAGTAAGGGGTAACTCATGAGAAAACAATTAAGATTTACAGGGGTTGGAGGACAGGGTGTCCTTCTTGCCGGTGAAATTTTGGCAAGAGCTTATGTAAAAGCAGGTAAGTACGGAGTTCAAGTTGGTACATATACTTCTCAAGTAAGAGGTGGACCTACTAAAGTTGATATTATTTTAGATGATGAGCCTATTCTTTATCCTTATGCGGTGGATGGTGAAATAGATTTTATGCTTAGCGTTGCCGATAAGTCTTATCAATTGTTTAAAGACGGTGTAAAAGAAGGCGGAATTATCGTATATGAGCCAAATCTTGTTTATCCTACCGAAGATGATAAAGCAAAATGGAAAATGTTTCCTATAGAAGTTATTACGATAGCAAAAGAAAAAGTAGGAAATGTAATTACTCAGTCAGTTGTGGCACTTGCAATTGCAACTAGAATGAATAATCTTGACAAAGATTTAGTTTATGAGGCAATGATAGAAACGGTTCCTGCAAAAGCTGTTGATATTAATAAAAAAGCTTTTGAATTAGGGTATCAAGAGGCTGAGGAAGTGCTTTCTAAATACTCTTAATTTTTTCCTCTTTTTTTATCTTCTTATCAAAAAGAAAAGAAGAGATTATCTGTTAGAGCTTATTGCTTTAAGAGCTCTTTGTAAAAGTTCTCCGTGGTAAACTTCTTGGCGAGAGATAAAGAGTAAAAAGTCACTTAATTTTTTATTGCCTATTTTTTCGGCTAAAATTAAGCATTGTTTTTCGGCATCCATTTCTTCTTCTATGTTTTCTTTTAAAAACTTAACTATTCCTATATTTTCATATTTTTCATGAGGAATAGGTCTTGGAAGTGTAAGCACACCCATTTTGCTTGCAAGTTCGGCAAACCTTTTTAAATGATAGATGGAATCATATGCTAAATCAGTAAAAGCGGAGTTTGCCACACTTATGTTGCTGTGTACTTTTAGATAACTGTAAATAGTAATCAGTTCATATTCTTTAAATGTTTCTTCCATTAAGAAAAATACTAGCGCTGCTTTTGCATTTTCATCAAGTTCAACTCCGGGAAGTTCTTTTTGTTCGTTAAACGCCGTAATCTCTCCTTCCACGTCTAAACTTCTCAACTCTTCTATAAAATAGGTATCATCATTTCTCAATCTGTTGATTGTAGGAGTATCTTCTCCCTCATAAAGAGCTATATTTTGGTCAAGGTCGTCTATTAACACTTCTAATAAATCTTCTTCTCTTGAAACTTTTATTTTTGCAATTTCTTTTTCGTCAAAATCCATATTGAATTTAACACCTTCATCTACCGCATCTTGCATTGCCCATACCATATGTCTATATTTAAACATTGCTATATCTTCTAGTTTCTCTCTGACATCCGGTTCTTTAGTCATAACACTTCCATATATGAATTTTATGAAACTTTCGTGTTGAAATCTTATGAGTTTTGGATAATCCATTTTAAACTCTCCTTTTTTTAATTAATTATATCTAATAATAAAAATTTTTTCTTGATATATATCAAATTTTAAAGTTT
>JBDONV010000249.1:0-1990 GCA_039831165.1 Nautiliaceae bacterium
AGGAGCAAGAGATGTTTATTACAAATAAAGTAAAATTTGAGGATTTACCAAGTTATGAAATAGGAATGGAAAAAGGGTTTCAAGATGGAATGGAAAAAGGTATGGAAAAAGGCATTGAAAAAGGCATGGAAAAAGGCATCTTAGCACTTTATAAAATAACGGGAGATATTTCTTTAATAAAAAAAGAGTTAGGAATTGAAGAGAATAAAATTTTTGCAGTTCTTGAAAAACATGGGATAAAGGCTAAAAAATGAAAAGTATAAAAGTTCAAAGAAAAGAATCTTTACTTAAAGAAATAATCCCGGAAGTACTTTCTCAAATGGGTGACGGAAGAATCAGAGGTCTTGGCGTTGTGGACGTAGTATGCAGCAGAGATGGAAGTGATGCGAAAGTGTATCTTGAAAAAAGTTATTTAAACGAGAGCGAACAAAAACAGGCTTTGAAAAAACTCAAACAAGCAAGAGGTTATATTCAATCTCAAGCGTTAAAAGCGACCGGATGGTATAAAGTGCCGAATTTAAGCTTTACTTTTGACGATTTACTCGAACATGAAAACAAAATGGAAGAACTGTTTGAGAAAATAAAAAAACAATGATTTTCGTAACGGATTTGGATAAAACTTTTTTAAGAAGCGATTTAAGTATAAGCGAATTTAGCCGTAAAGTGTGGAATGAGTTTAAATATCCCGTAACCGTTGCCACCGCAAGGAGTTACAAAGGAAGCAAAATCCTTTTGGAAGGGGTTGAGCTTAAATATCCTTTGATACTCCTTGATGGAGCTATGATAGCTTCCGCCGATGGGGGAATTATGAAAATTACCGCTATAGATAAGGCAGTGGGGGATGAAATCATTAAGCAGGTTTATGAGCATTTTGATGATTATCCTTTAATTGTGGGGTTTGACGTTCCGGGGGATGAGAAGTTTTTATATCCTAAAAAACTTAATCCGTATCAGGCTCATCTGCTTAGAAATTATCAAAACGACAGCAGGGTTTTGAACATAGAAAAGTTTAGAGCCTTAAAACATAATCTTAAAATGGTTTATCTTGGGGAAGAAAATTTTTTAAAACAAATAGAAAATTTTTTACGTAAAAATTTTAATGTTGAAACAAAACTGACTGAAGACGCTTACGGGCCTTATTGGTTTTTAACGGTCCTTCACCCAGAGGCCGATAAGGCGCACGGTCTTAAACATTTGGAAGAAATTATGGGAATAGATAAAAAAAACGTTACCGTTTTTGGGGATAATATTAACGATTTAGGAATGTTTGAATGGGCCGGAACTTCGATAGCCGTTAAAAACGCTTTGGAAATTGTAAAACAAAAAGCGGATATAGTTTTACCTCATACGAATGATGAGGATGCCGTAGCAAAATATTTAAAGGAGATAGTATGACAAGGGAAGAATTAAAAAACGTTATTAAAAATATCGTAGAAGATAACGGGTGTGAACTTTATGATATTGAAGATACGGTTGAAGGTGACCACAGATATTTTAGGGTATACATTACAAAACCGGGAGGAGTCAGTCTTAACGACTGTGCTGCTATAAATAACCTTATTTCACCTATATTTGACGTGGAAGACCCGGTTGAAGGAAAATACTTTTTAGAAGTCAGTTCTCCTGGGGTTGAGAGAAAACTTACAAAACCTGAACATTTTGAAAAAAGCGTGGGGGAAAATGTGAAAGTTACTTTAAACGACGGCACTAAAATAAAAGGACAGCTGAAAAGTTTTATAGACAATGAGGCTGAAATAGGAAAAGAAAAAGTAAAATTTGAAGATATAAAAAAAGCTAAAACGTATGTAGATTGGAGTACATATAGTTTTGATGAATAATTACGCTCTTGATTTAGCAATAAATGAAGCTTGGAAATATCAGTTTCTAACATATCCAAATCCGGCGGTTGGAGCTGCTGTTATTGTAAAAAACCGCCTCTTTGTAGCCGCTCACAAAAAAGCTGGGGAGCCTCATGCCGAGGTAAATGCCC
>JBDONV010000256.1:0-1980 GCA_039831165.1 Nautiliaceae bacterium
GGGTATGCTTTAACTACCACTTTAAATACGTTAAGAAAAAAATTTAACAGTCAAATCGCTTCTTATAATTTAAGTTCGGAACAATATGCGGTTATGAGACTCGTAGATGAAATGGGAGAGATTACTCCTACTAAGATTTCTGAACTTTTAAAAAGAGATAAAGCTACTATTACTAGAATTATAAACTCTTTGGAAAAAAAAGGGTTTATTTCCAAAAAATATATAAATTCCAAATCATATTATTTGCTTTTGACTCCTGAGGGTGAAATAAATCTGAAGCTTGCTGATAAAGTTGCAGTAGATTTTCAAAATAAAATAAAAAGTATCCTTACTGAGGAAGAATTTAAATGTCTTTTGGAAAAGCTACAAAAAATAAGAAATAATTTTTAAAGGTGAAATATATGAAAAAAAGTTTATTAATTTTATGCACTGTTTTAATATTAAATGCAAAAATAGTTGATGAAGTGGTTGCAAGTGTTAATAATGTTCCTATTACCAGTTATGATATAGAAAAAATATCTTCTCAGGCTAAAGTTTCTAAAGATATGGCTTTAAATATGCTTATAGACCAAAAGTTGCTTCAGCAGGAAATAAAAAAAAGAGGAATAACTGTTGACGAATTTGATGTAGATAACAAACTTGAAAAAATAGCGAAACAAAATGGTATGAGTTTGTTTGAATTTAAAAATATTCTTGCCCAAAAAGGAATGCTGGAAGATTTTAAAAAACGAATAAAAGATAATTTACTTAAAGAAAAGCTTTTTGAAAATATAGTAAATTCAAAACTTCAAATATCTCCTGAAGAGGTTAAAAATTATTATGAGAATCATAAAGACGATTTTACTACTTTTAAAACGGTTCAGGTAATGAAATATACTGCAAATAATCCTAAAATTTTAAAAGATGTTCAAAAGAATCCTTTATATTCTAATACTTCCATTAAATCAGAATCGGCGGTATATGATGTGAATGAACTTCCTTTAAGGCTTCTGTTTTTATTTAATGAAACTAAAGTAGGGGAGTTTACTCCTATTATTAATGAGGGGACTCATTATTCCACATATTATGTTGCCAGAAAAGACGGTAAAAAAGTATTGTCTTTTGATAAAGTGAAAAATGTTATTTATAATAAACTTATATCTCAAAAAAGAGAGGAAATTTTAAAAGATTATTTTGCCAAAATAAAAAACCAGGCCGATATTAAAATTTATAAAAATTAAATCTTGCAGCTTTTAGCTGTCAAGTTTCCTTCTATTTTTTTAAATTTATTATCTTCTATGATCCAGATTTCATAATCAATTTTTTCTTTATCCAATATATTTTTTATAGATTCTTTTTCTGTTGTTAAAATAGTTACGCCGCAATCTTTAAATATTTCGTTTGGAGTAGGAATGGATTTAATATTTTTATTTTTTAATATTTTTTCCGCTTTAAGACCTGTCGGAATATCTTCAAAATGAAAATAGTAGTATTTACTTAAATCATCTGTCAGTTTATATATAATTTCTTTTAAATGTAATCTAATTCCTGCCGGTAGATATTTTAGTTCCGCCATATTTATTCCTTAAATTCAGGTGGTGTACAGTTTTTAAGTTCTTTTTCTCTTAGCTGTCCGCATGCCGCGCTTATATCAATTCCTTTGCTTTCTCTTATTGTGCATGTAATACCTCTGTCGAGTAAATATTTTTGAAATTTTTTCATGGTTTCTTCATCGGGTCTTTTATAAGGACTTCCCGGATACGGATTAAAATAAATTAAATTAACTTTGCTAGGAATTCCGTTTAAAAGTTTTACAAGTTTTTTTGCCGATTTTATATCGTCGTTTACATCTTTAATTACAAGGTATTCAAACATTACTTTTTTTCTTTTATCGATAGGAAACTCTCTTACCGCATCAATTACACTTTGAATATTGTATGCTTTGTTAAGAGGAATTAACTCTTCTCTTAATTCATCATCAACCGCATGAAGAGAGATAGC
>JBDONV010000106.1:0-7011 GCA_039831165.1 Nautiliaceae bacterium
ATTTTAAACATAAAGATATATTTAAAAACATTGCTGTTGTCGGTGTTATGCTTTTTGTATTGTTTGCGATATTCGGTAATCTTCCGGATACTCTTTTTAAAGAGCTTATGATACCGAAAATCGGGGCAAATATAATAATTCTTGCACTGCTTTTCAGCGAAGTGATATTCTTTGTCTTACAGCCGTTTGTAAATCTTATCAGCAGACACAACGAATTTGCCGCAGATGAAATGGGAAGCGAGCTTGTAAGCAAAAAAGACCTTGCAAGCGCGCTTAAGAAACTTGTAAGCGAAAACAAACACTTTCCAAGAGTAAGTAAACTCTATTCGTTTATTTACTACTCACACCCTCCCATTCTTGAAAGACTTGAAAAGTTGGAGGATGAGAAATGAAAGTACTGATTACAGGTATCAGTAGAGGAATTGGATATGGACTTGCGAAACATTACATTGAAAACGGAGATGAAGTTTATGCGATAGGAAGAAAAAATCCGTTTGGCGAAGCGGTTAGGTTTTACAGGCTGGATGTGGGTGCGTATGAGAAAATACCTCACGCAATAGAGTCTCTTGAAATTAATAAGCTTGATTTGGCTATTTTAAATGCCGGGATTTTAGGTGAGATTAAAGAGATGAAACACTGGAGTATTAAAGAACTTCAAAATATTTTTGATATAAATGTGTGGGCTAATAAGGTTTTAATTGACGAGCTTGCTCCCTTTACTGAAAAGATAGTTGTAATGAGTAGCGGGGCAGCCGTTAACGGAAACCCGGGCTGGGGAGGATATTCTTTAAGTAAATGTGCGGTAAATATGATGGTAAGCATTTATTCAAAAGAGATTGATTCCAAAATATACGCGCTGGCTCCCGGTGTAATTGATACGGATATGGTAGCAAAGGTAATAAGCGGTGATCATTCTAAGTTTCGAAGTCTTGACAGGGTCGAAGAGGGCAGGGTTAGTTTGGAAGAGGGAGTATTAAGAATAGTAAATACCATTGAAAAACTTGACGAATTTGAAAACGGAAGCTTCGTAGATGTAAGACTTATTTAATATTCTTCTTTATTACAAATGTTATAATTTCGCTTATTTTCTCTAGGAGATGAAATGAAACATATAGAGCTTTTAACACTTCTTTGCCGTCATAAAAAACTTTTAGACGAAGCATACAAACAGAAAAAATTAATTTCAGCGCCTAAGGAGCTTATTGAAATAGGGCTTTTTAACAAAGTGGGCGGATATTATTACCTTAATGAAATTTATTTTAATTTTGTGGATACGTTATTGGCCAGGGCGGATTTTAGTTACATTGCCGAGGATTTTGACAGGGAAATAAAAAAACTTTTGGAATTAAAAGAAGAATTCCGCATTAATAAAACGGCTGTTTTAAAAGATTTAATTTTCAGTCTGTTAAACAAAATTTACCAGGGGATGAAAAACAGGGACAAAAGAATTTTAGCCCTTGTTGAAAAACTAGAAAACGATGAGATGAGCGAACTTGAGTTTTTGGTTAAAGAGGGGAAAAATATTTTAAAAAACGTCGAAGAAATTATGAATAAAAACGCTTTGATAATAAATACGTTTGAAGGTTTTAAAGAATTCGGAGATTTCAGGGAATTTGTTAAAGATATGATGATTGATGTGATACACCTTAACCAAAATATTGACGCATATTTAAAAAGATTAAGGGAATTTATCTCACAGACTGAGAGGAAAAGACGATTCAATCAAAAACTTTATAAAACCGCGTTTATGATTTTAAATGAAGATGGTAAAATAGATGAGTTTCTTGTTACAAAAAGATTTGTAATCAAACAGAAATTCGAATATGTGCCTGACAGTGCGTATATTGATTATGAAAAAGCCAAAAGAATAATAGGTAAATTTACGAAAGAGAAAAAAATTAAAAAATCAGAAGTTAAAAGGGATTTGAAAGAGGTTATAGCTTTAATAGATATTAAAAATTTACTCAAATATGTAAAAAAAAGCGAGGATGTTTTCAAAAGCATTATCGAATATGTCGGAAATGTTGATAAAAATCTGTTAAATGAGAGTGTAAGGGTGTTTGTATATATTCTCAATCATTACGACAAAGAACTTGTATATACAGAAGAATATAACGAATTTAATGTAAGGGTTGTAAAATGGAAAGCGTAATATTTGACATATTAAGCAGGGGAGTGATAATTTCTGCAAATTCTTCTAAATTTCAAAAAGAAGCCACCTGGCTTATGGAGGATGGAAATTTTGAAAATCTAAACAGGACGCTAAATAAAATAGGCCTGTATATTGTAGGGGAAAACGGTTATTTTTATTTAAGTAAAGATTTAAAAAAAGAAGAGGAAGAGAGGTTTTTTAATTCTCATAAACAGCTTATTTTAGCGATTGCGCAGCTTAAAAAGGTGTTTGTCCATCTTGATAAGGGGCATAAAATTAAAAAAAGCGAATTTATAAAAAGATTTGAATCTAAAAAAGACGAAAAAATAATAAAAGCTCTTTTTGATACGGACGATTTGATGGAAATTACGGATAAGCTTTTCAATTTGCTTGAGAGAAATTTCGTAATAGAAAAACGCAGTGAAAAAGACGAATATGTTGTTTTAAACGCATTGAATTATTATCTTGATATAGTAGAGGCAATAAGCGAAGGAGATGTAGATGAATAAGATATATTTTTTTAACGCTGCAAATTTCGGATTTTCCGAAATAGATTTACGCAAAAAAAACGTTTTTTTCGTCGGAGACAACGGAAGCGGTAAAACGACAGCGATTAGGGCGATTCATTATTATTACAATTCCGACGTTAAGTCCCTCGGGATTGATACGAATAAAGAAAGTTTTAAAGATTTTTATTTTAAATACGACAATTCTTTTATAGTTTATGAATTTGAGGAATATTTTGTTTTGATGTATAAACGCTCGGGTGAAATTAAAAGGATATTCAGCAGACAGAAATTTAATATTGAGAGGATTTTAAAAGAAGAAGAGGTTGTTTCGCTAAAGGATGTGATTGATTATGCAAACGAAGCGCCTTTTAAATACCGCCCTCACACAAACGAAGAATATAAAAAGATTATTTACGGGCTTGACAACAGGCGTCTTGATTTCAAACTTACAACTGTCAAAAATTACAACACATTTATAAATCTTTATAATAAAATTTTTAATGTAAATAAAGCTGTGTTTGATGCTAAAAGCATAAAAGAGACGATTTTTACCACATTGGACAGAATAGAAGCCGGGGAGATTAATTACGAAGAGTTTGCAAACGAGCTTATGGATTACAGGCAGTATTTTATTTTTTATAGGAAATTTAAAGAACAATCCGCAAATATAGAAAAACTATATCTTTATAAAAACGCCCTCATAGAACTTAAAAAGGATATAAACACTCTTTTACAAAAAATAGCCTACAGGAAAGAGAGGGAAGAAAAATTCGTAGATGAAATTATCGCAGAAATAACGGCGCTTGAAAAAAGAAAACGAAAAATACAAAAACTCTCATCATATTTTCACGATAAAATCAAAAAAATCGAAAAAAACATCGAAAAAGAGATATTTGAACTGCAATCAAAGCTTGAAGAAATAAAAAGGCTAAAGAAAACTTATCATTTAGAAGCTATTCAAAATGCCCAGAGTTTAGTCGCTACAAAATATGAGGTCAATAAAAAGCTTATAACCCTTCAAACTTCCCTTAACGAGCTTATAAAAGGAATTAAAAACCAGGTGGAAGAAATTGAGGAGGAAATTCAAAGAAAAAAAAGGGAAAAGAGAATATTAAAAGAAAAACTCAAAGAAGAAGAAATCAGAAAAAAAAGAGAACTTGAAGAGATATATTTTGAAAAACTTGAAAAAATAAACGACGAATTTGCCGAAAAAGAAAAAGAATTTTTAAATAAAATTTCGGAAATTGAAAAAGAAATTACAAAAAAAGATGACGAAAAAAGAGAATACCTAAAACATTTAAACGAGGTGAATTTCAAATTCCTAAAAAAAGAAGAGGAGATGAAAGAGGAATTTCAAAAGCAGGAAGATAGGTTGAAAAACAAAAAACGCGAATTGAGGATTGAAAAAGACGCCGTTCTAGATGAAATAGTGAAATTAAAAAGAGAATTAAATAAAAGCAAAAACGAATATTCGGAAAATATACAAAACGCCAAAGAGCATTACAAAAAAGAAATTTCGTTAATAGACGAAAAAATTGTTTTTTATCAAAATATTCTTAAAACAAAACCCGGTTCGTTTAAGGAATTTTTAAATCAAAATGTTGAAGACTGGGAAGAAGAACTCTATCCCGTTATGGATGAGAAACTTTTGGGAATGGATGTGGAAGAACTGAAACCTAAAGTAATAAGCGAGAAAGTTTTAGGGATTGAACTTGATAAAACGAAACTCAAATCCATTCCGACTATGAGGGAAGCGGAAGAGGCGATTGAAAGGTTAAACATCACCAAATCCTCTTTGAAAAAAGAACTTGAAAACAAGCTTTTATTGCTTGAAAAGGAATTTAAAGCAAAAGAAATAAAAATAACGTCAAAAATCGAATTAAACGAAGAAAAGACAGAAAAAACAGATGAAGAAATCAAAGAGATTGACCAGAGTATAAAAAAATTAAACGAAACGTTAAAAGAAGAACTTAATAAATTAGAAGCCTTAAAAGAAGAAGAAATAAAACTTATTAAAATCAACATTAACAAAAAAACCGAAGAAATAAAATCGTTACAGGAAAAAATAGTAGAGATTAAAAGAAATATAAAACAGTTTAAAAAAGAACTTTCTTTGAAAAAGGCGGAATTAAACAGGCAAAAAGAAAAAGAATTTGAAAAAATAAAAAAACGCCTAGCTGGAGAATTTAAACAGAAAGAAAAAGAAATTGATGAAAAAATAAACGAACTTAACATCAAGAAAAACAAAATATCAAAAGACGAAAGAATTGAAGAGATAAATACGGAAATAGCAAAAATTGAAAAAGAGCTTAAAAAAATAGAAAAAGCGGAAATGTTTTTGAAAGAATGGGAGGAAAAAAGAGAATTTATCGAAAATGAGGATAGATACAAAGAAGATTTGGACAAATTCAAAGGGTACGAAAAACGTATAGATGAGTTTTATTTAACCCTTGAAAGAAAGCTTAATAAAAAATTCTCCCAAACCGAAACGGCGCTAAAGGTAAAAAACGAAGAGCTTGATACGGTAAAAGAAGGGTTAAAAAAGGTAAAATCCGTTAAACTGCCCGAGAGCAAAATAAAAACAAACGAATATTTAAGCGTGCTTATAGACGAATACAAACGAAAAGACGGAGAATTTAAAGATAAAAAAATAAATTTCAAAGATACCGCAAGCACTGTTAAAACGGCACTTGAGCGGTTTGTGGTTGAAGGGCTTGAAGTGAATTTCAACTTTGAAAACCTTGAAAATCTTGTAGATGAGGAAATTGAAAAGGTAGATGAGCTTTATATTTTTAAAAATAAAAAATTCGAACTTTTAAACAAAACGAGATTAAAAGGGCTTAAAAACTTAATCAGCGGGATTTTGGATAAAAAGCTCGATAATTTCGAAGGGGCTAAAGAGGATTTCTTAAAACAGGTAAAACGCATTAACAACAACCTAAGCAAAGTGGATTTCGGAATCATAAGAGGGATAAAAATCGAAATTGAGGAAACTAAAAGAAATATTTTAAAAGTTTTCGATGAGATAAAAGAAAATATTCAGGACTTGGTAATACTGCTTGAAAATGAGGAAAGCCTCTTTTTCGATAAAGCTGAAAGTGACAGCAAACTCAGAAAAATAGGTGATTTGTTTAATTTTATAAAAAAAGAGGTTAAAAATGAAAGTTTTACGCTTATAGACGTTGTGGATATAAACGTAAAATTTATAGAAAATGAAAAAGAAAACACCCTCAAACTTATCAAAAACGAAAGTTCAACGGGAGGTTCGATACTTCTAAAAATTGCAATCGCCGTAAGTTTGTTAGAACTATTCATAAAAGAAAAAGCCTCTCTTTTCTTAATATTAGACGAGGTAAGCGTTCTATCCACTAAGAACCAAAAACTGCTTAAAAAATACGTAAATGAAAGAGGGCTTGGGGTTATTTACGTCACTCCCGACTTACCTCTTGTTGATGTGGAAGATATAGATATTTACAAATTCAGAAACGTAGGCGGGGAATTTGAGGTTGTGAGGCTTATTGGAGAAGAAGGGGTTAGGGTAAATTGAGAATGATAAATGTAAAGTGGAAAATAAATAGTAAAAACAGTGATGAAATTAAAAGAATTATAAATGACTAAAGACAGATTTTACCGTATTATTAAAGAAATAAAAAGCGGTAGGGTAGAAAATAGCAAAGACAGAAAAGATGTTTTAAAAAAAGCGTATGAATATGCCGACAGGGAGGATTTGCTTCGGTATTTTTTAACGTTTAGAGGCAAAGAGGCTTTTATAAATAATGAAGAAATTTTTGAGAGGTTTATTGAGGAAAATCTTGGATGTAAATTTGAAGAATATAAAGAATTTGATAGTAAAAAAGAGCTGGCTTTAGTTTATAAAGATACAAAAGCCAAAAATCTTCATACCGGCAATATAACAATAATCCACAGGAAAAGAAATAATCTTCCTCAAATTTTTTACGATGATTGTGAGCCCCAAATCAGCGGTAGAGTTGTAGTGATTGAAAATTATGAAAGTTTTTTGAGACTAAATTTTGATTTGTTTGAGGAAGAGGATTTTATTTATCTTGGAGGCTTTAGCAACAAAAAAACAGCCGAATTTTTAAAAGATAAGGATATTTTGTTTTTCGGGGATTTTGATTTTTACGGGATGATGATTTTTGATTCGATTAAATGTAAAAACAAGGAATTTTTTGCACCTGAAAACTTGGAAGAACTATTTATAAAATATCCGAATCAAAAATTATATTTAAAACAAAGATTTATTGAAGAGAGAGTAAAAAAAGTGGATATTCTGTATGAGTTAATCAAAAAACATTCAGCAATAGTAGAGCAGGAGGTTTTGAATAAATG
>JBDONV010000105.1:0-1977 GCA_039831165.1 Nautiliaceae bacterium
ACTTCTTGGATTATTCATAGCCTCTTCAAAAGCATATTTTGTAATTTCGTGAAATTCGGCTCTTTTTATATTGAAATTATAAGGCTTATTGTTTAAACTTAAATCAAACGCTATTTTCTCGCCTTCCCTATCAGGGTCGGTAGCTATAAAAACCTCTTCTACTTCGCTTGAAGAGAGATTAAGAGCTTTAAGGATTTTATCTTTATCTTCTAATACTTTAAATATCGGAATATATTTATTAACAACTCCCCAAACTCCCTCATTTTCAACTAAGTCAAAATTATGCCCGATACTTGCCGTAATTACCAACACTCTATCTTCAAGTAAAATCTCATATACGCTAACCCCGTCAATTATTCTTCTACTTGGACGCCCAAAAAAAGAGCTAATCGTTTTGGCTTTTGTTGGAGATTCAACAACCACAAAGGTAGTTTTTAGTTTTATTTTTTCATCGCTTCTTCTGCTTTTATCAACTTCTTTTAAAAGAGTATCTAAATCTACCTCATCTACTCTTTTAAATTCTACTTCGCTAAACCATCTGAGTTTTTTTCTTAAAGAATAAAAAGCTTTTTGATTATCAACAAGCGTTAAAGCTATACCTTTTGTCAAATGTCCTTTATAAAACCTGCTAGCCCTTCCACTTGCCTGAATGTACCCCGTAATATCGGCAGTGATTATTTTTTCTCCGTCAAAACTTATTTCAGGGGAGTTTTTTATCTCTTTTTCATATCTTTTAATAAGCTCTTTTAGTTTTTGAGAAATTTCTTTTAATTTTTCTTCTACTTTTGGATGAAGCTGGGTAAAAAACACATATTTTTTCATAAAGTTAATATAATTTTGAACTTCTAATGCTTTTTTTGTATTTAAAATTTTATTTTTCATAAGATACGGAAAAACGGCAAGGGTAATAAAATATAAGCTTCTATAATTTTCTTCTTTTAAACTAAATTCCATTTTAGGAACGCCTACAAAAAGCGTATATCTTACGGCTTCCGGTAAATCTATGCCTCTTGCCAGAGGATTTCTGTAACTAGCAAACCCGACAAAATAACACTCCCCTTTTTTAAATTCCTCCAAATGCTCTTCAAACTCCTCATAGGTATATGCTTTTATTCCGTTTAAATTTAAAAACTCAGTATATTCCTGTAATTTTTCTTTTGTTTCATTTCCCGGTAAAAATAATAGTCCCCCCCGTCCTAGTTTTTTTACCCATTCAACAGATTTTTGCCAAGAATAATTTTCATCATATAAATCTTCTATATTTCTTAAACTTAAATTCGGACGGCTTACCTCAAACCCTAAAAGATATCTAAACAGTAAAATTCTTTTTGAGCGGGGATTTGCCGTAGCTGATGAGACAATCAGATTCCCTTTTTTCTTTTTTGAAAGTTCTTGTAATTTTTCATACTCTTTATTTTCTATAAATTTCAAAGCATATTCTAAATCTTCTTCGCTAAACCCAAGAAGACCCAAAACATCCGTTATTTTTTTGCCGCTTTTTAGTATAGAATCAACATCGTCTACAAAAACAAATTCAAATGCTTTATTGATTATATCTCTGTTTTTATATAAAAATTGAGTAGTTGTTATTAATATATCATATTCACCTTTTCCTATAAGCTCTTTTTCTTTTTTCTTACCGGTATAAGCCAAGACATCTATTCCCCACTCTTTAAACCTCTCAAGTGCTTGAAGTACAAGAAGTTTTGTAGGAAAAATGATATAGGAGTTTTTTACAAACGCGCTGAGTAACAATCCAAACGTAGTTTTTCCAATACCGGTCGGAGCTAAAAGAGCAAAAGAGTTATCTAAAAAAAACCTTTTCGCCCACATTTTTTGAATGGAACTCAGTTCATTTCCCGTTTTTGATTTAAAAAATTTATTAAACTCTTTTAATTTTTTATCCGCTTTGCAAAATTTTTCATATTTTCCAAGCTCATTGCATATTTCAAAGTTTTTAATCTCTTCCATACATTT
>JBDONV010000015.1:0-7002 GCA_039831165.1 Nautiliaceae bacterium
AAAATTGCTTGATTTTAAATTCAACGGATGGGGACTTAAATTTCCTGCAAATTTTGACAATTTAATTTCAAGAAAAATATTTAACATTTATAAAAGCTACAATTTCGTTCTTGAAGGGGGAAGCATCGATACAAACGGAAAAACCCTCCTTACAACTTCCAAATGTCTTTTGGAAGAAAACAGAAATTATCCTTTAACAAAAGAAGAAATAGAAGAGTTTTTAAAAAAAGAACTATTCGTAAATGAAGTAATCTGGCTTAATTACGGATTTTTAGAAGGGGATGATACCGACTCTCATATCGACACTTTAGCTCGCTTCGTAAACGAAAATACGATTGTTTACTGTAAATGTGAAGATAAAAACGACATTCATTACGAAGAACTTAAAAAAATGGAAGAAGAACTGAAAAAAACAGACTTTAATCTTATTCCATTACCTCTTCCAAGCCCTAAATACTGGGATAATCACAGACTCCCGGCAACATACGCAAATTTTTTAATAATAAACAACGCCGTACTGCTCCCAATTTATGAAGATAAAAAAGACAAATATGTATATGACCTCTTTTGCAAAATTTTCAAAGATAGGGAAATTGTTCCAATAAACGCAAACACGCTTATAAAACAACACGGCTCGATACACTGTATAACAAAGGAGTATTTTAATGAAGATTTTATTAGCGCCGAGTGAAAGAAAAAGCCTTGGAGGAGATAAAGAGTTTAATATTAAATCCTTTCCCGAATTAAACCCTTTAAGAGAAGAAGCAATAAAAAAATATGACGAATTCATTCAAAAAACAAACGATATTAAAAATTTTGGAGATGATAAAACACCCGTAAAAACCCGCCCCTCAAAAGAAGCTATTTTAAGATACACAGGAGTTGCTTTTGAGTATTTAGATTATCCTTCCCTACCTAAACAGGCAAAAGAGTACCTCAACGAAAATCTTATAATTTTTTCAAACCTTTTTGGAATTTTAAAACCTCTTGATTTAATTCCTCATTATACTCTAAAACAAGGAAGTAAACCCGGATTTGATATCTATAAATTTTATGCACCTCATATCCAAAAAGAACTTGATTCATTAAATGAAGAATTTATAGACCTACGTGCCAAATTTTACGAAAAAATGTATAAACCCAAAAATGCGATAACTTTTAAATTTATAAAAAACGGCAAAATAATCAGTCATTTCGCAAAAGCTTATCGCGGAACGCTAACTCGTCATATCGCTTTGAATCAACCAAAAACCATAAATGAAGTGTTAAAAATCGAATTCCCGGGTATAAAAATCATAGAAATACATGAGAAAAAAGAAATAAAAGAAATAGTGTGCGAAATTATTTAAAATTAACAATTTCTTCCAAAATCTTATCAAAAGGAAGCACTTTTATAGCCGCTCCTATCTCTTTTGCCGCTTTTGGCATTCCGTAAACAGCCGCGCTCTCCTCGCTTTCAGCCAGAGTATAAGCTCCGGCTTCTTTTAGTGCTTTCATACCTTGCGCCCCATCATCTCCTATTCCCGTTAGTAATATCGCCATAATATTTTTAGGGTCCATAACTTCAAGGGCAGAAAAAAACATCTCATCCACACTCGGTACAAAAAACCTGTTTTTAGAGTTTGGCACCAGTTTACAGTAAACAACTTCTTTTTTGCGAAAATGCAAATGCCACCCACCCTTTGCAATAATAAAAAATCCGGGAATTACGGGTTGAGAATTATCCGCCTCAACAACGTTAAGTTTACTTACACTGTTTAAACGAGCGGCAAATTTAGCCGTAAAATTAGCGGGCATATGCTGTACTACGCATACAGGATTAGGGTAATCTTCCGGAAGAGTTTTAGCAATTTTTTCTATAAGCCCGGGACCTCCGGTAGAAGAGCCTATAAGGACATATTTATAATCTCCCATAACAAAATCGAGCTTTGTTTTTTTTATCTTCTTTATTCCAAATTTTTCATTAATAAGCTCTAAAAGTCTCTCTTTAAATTCATTTGAAATAAAATCTGGTTTTGGCAAATCTTTTCCTATTTTTATAACATTGCCTTTTAAATCAAAAATATCATCGACAATAATTAAATCATACTTTTTTTTATCGAAATCTTCATTTTTAAAAGTATCTACTTTAAATTTTTCACTTAAAAATTTTTTTAAAGTAAGTCTAGTAACAGCGGAATTACTAACTATCGCTAACTTTTTTGTAAACAAAACTCTCTCCGATTTTTAAACTTTTAAATAATTTAACGTCATTTGGAATTCTTTCAGCATGTCCTAAAAACAAATATCCTTCATTTTTTAAAATAGAATAAAAAATAGCCAAAGCCTCTCTTTTTGACTTTTCATCAAAATAAATAAGCATATTTCTACTAAAAATAACATCAAACATTCCAAGTCTTTTCATAGCATATCTGTCTAAAATATTTACTACTTTAAAATTAACGGCTTTTTTTAAAAAATCTTTAACCCTATATTTTCCGTTTTCTTCTATAAAATATTTTTTTATAAGCTCAGACGGCAGTTTTTGTACACTCCTTTCTGAATAGATACCTTCTTTTGCTTTATTTATTACGTTAGAGTCAATATCTATTCCTAATAATAAAAAATCCCTTTTCTTAATCAGTTTTCCTTCTTCCATTAATAAAATAGCTATGGAATAAAGCTCCTCCCCCGTAGAAACAGGAGCACACAAAATAGATATAACTTCACTTAAAGGCCTTATTTTATCAAGCTCCGGCAAAATATAATTTATTAAAGTATCAAACTGATGCTTTTCTCTAAAAAAATATGTTTCATTAACGGTAAAAACATTTATAAGTTCTTGTTTCAAAACAGAACTTTTTTTTAGTAGCAAATCTTTAAAGAATTTATTAAAACTTTCATAACCAAATTTTTCAAGAAGTTTTATTATCTTTCTTTCATAAATACTTTTAAGTTTATCATCCTCAATATAAATACCTATTTCATCATTTAAATAATTTCTCAATTTTTTTAACTTCAGCGCATCAACTTCCACTCTTCACCTCTTCTTTTAATTTTTCCGCAAATTTTTCATCAAAAATTTCAAAAAACTCTATAGCCTTTTTTTTAATATCAATATCTTCATCTCTTATTTTTGCTTTTAACCATTCACTACTATCGGGAATATATTTAAAAATATCTATAGCGTCTTTCTTAAGACCGCTTTCATATATCTTTTTGGCAAATTCCATATTTTTACACGATTTGATATAATCTTTTACCACTGGATATTTAGCAAGGAGATGAATTAAAATATTTAAATCCTCTTCTCTTTTTAAACATGGTAAATTAAAAAATACATATTCTACTATTCTCTCATCGGGCAATTGCTTTAAAATATTCTTTAATAAAAAATAATATTCTTTATGATTTATCATATAATCTATAGCTTCAAAAGTATCTTTTGAATAAGAAAATTTTTCAATAAACTCTCTTGCTTCATCAAATTCCTTAAAACGATGAAATTTTTCTTCTCTAAACTCTCTAAACAATTAAAAATCCTTTGGCCAATACAAATTAAAAAGAGGTATCATACTGTCATTATAAATAACTATTCCACCTATATAAGTATCATTCTGAGAATATATAATTTTTTCTTTTTGTACATATATTAAATCTTCTATTCCACTTACCAATAAAGCTTTTAAAATTCCGTTTTTTAGAACAATAATTTTACTATCCTCTGTAGGTTTTATTTCTTTACCAAGCACTTTTTCCAATGATAATATAAAAGTAGCTCCCTCTTTTGTAGTCAAAATACCTTTTACATGTGGATTTTCGTTAGCAAAATTAAAATACGCCTCGTCAAAATCAACGATTTCTAAAATATTACTCATTTTAACGGCAAACTTTTCCCCTGCTATATCAAGAATCAATACTTCTACAATATCAGAAAATACTCTTTTTTGCTCTTTAGGTAAAACAACACCATATTTTTCAAGTTTCATCTCAAGATATTCATTGTTAAAAATTTTCACTTCTTTATTATTGTAGACAAAATATCTATCAAACATTCCAGAACCAGATACTATTTCACTTTTTTCAACAAGAGCCACATCTATAATCTCATCTATAACCACTCCTAGTGTTTTATCTTTTTCTAAAATTAAAATGTTTTCTAAAGGACATTCTTTATAAACCTTACTAAAAGGCAAAAGGGTAACTATTGTATCGTTTAACAAAAAAACGTCCTTACCGCCATATTCCTCAACTTTTCTTAAAATTTTAGTATCAACACCTAAAATTTCTTCTTTACATCTAAATAATAAAAAACTCTCTCTTTCTTCAAAAACTTTACTTTCTTCTTTTTGGAAAGAATTTTTAAATATTGGAATTTCTATATTTTTTAAAAAGTCTAAACTTAAATTTCCTATAATTTCTCCATTTTCTTCAAATACTTCAATTAAAAAGTTCTCTTTTTTTTCAAGTTCATCTATCTTAATTATCTCATCAATCAAAATTGCATATTCTCTGTCTTCATACACCATTGCAACAGCCGTATTAGAATCATCTCCTTCTATGCCCCATGCTTTTTTTAAAGAAATCAAAGGATATACGTAGTTATTATATCTGACAATCCCTACTACAAACGGAGGCAAAGAAGGCAAATGCAAAACATTCTCCACATCAAAAAAATGTTTAATTTTTTCCATTTCAACAGCAAAATATTTATCGGCAACTCTAAATTTTAGAGCAGGTACTTTCATGGATTATTCTTTACTAAATTAAGTGATATATTTCTGAGTTTTTCTACATAAGCCTTCATTTCTTTAGAAATATTCAAAATAATACGGGCCGCTTCTTTCGACTCGCTGGCATTTTTCTTGGAAATTTCAGCGGCTTCTTTAGTCTGCTTAGAAGCAAGTTCTATCTGTTCTAGAGCTATTTTCATCTCTTCTATAGATTTCTTTAATATTTCAACCTTAGAAATCACACTTTTTAACGTTTTTAAATTAACATTAAACTCATTACTCATCTCTTTTATTTTATTTCTTTCATTTTCAAGCGTAAGAATAATATTGTTAACTTCCACTAAAATTTTGTCATTCTCTTCATTAACTTCATCTATTATTTCTATCACCCTATCCAAATTCTCTTCTGAAGAATCAGCTAAATTTCTAATATCATGACTAACTTCGCTAAAACCTCTCCCTTCTTCTCCTATTCTGACGGCTTCAACCGCACCGTTTATTGAAAGAGCTCCCGTTTGCACTATAGCTAACTCTATTTTTCTAATTGCGTTATTTAATTTTTTTATTTTAGATTTAACAGTTGTTATATTCTCTTTTTCATTTTTAGAAGCTTTAATATTGTCTTCAGTGGATTTTTCCATTTCTATTAAATACCTGGAAATTTCTTCAAACTTATTATTTATGTTAAAAAAGTCATCAAAAATTTTTACGATATTATCAGTAGCATTTTTAATAAATTCAACAGAATTATTTGCTATAGAATAAGATTTTTGAGCATCATTTTTTGATATTTCAGCTGCTTCTTCTATCTGAGATAAAGCTTCCACAACTTCATTCATAGATTCTTCAAGTTGAGAAATAGAGTAACCCACTTCTTCACTAGCGGTAGCAAGCTCTGTTTCATAATTTTCTTTTTTAGAAGAAATAATATGCTTTAAAATTTCAGCAGCTTTATTAGCTTCGTTAAAAGCATTAACCTGAGCGGCTATAGTGTTTGTAACCTCACTAACCGCGCTAGCACTCTCTTCTGCCGCAGCTGCTATCGTTTCACTTGCTTGATGTAACTCTTCAATTTCTTCAACAACTCTTTTTATATTACTTATCATAATTTCTGAAAGAGAAACCACTTCATCAATAGTCTCTCCTATTTTTTTCATATCTTCTGCAAGTTCTAAAGCCTCATCAGCCAACTTTTCAATATTGTTTTTTACTTCTTCAATATGTTGATTAGAATGTTCTATATTTTCCTGCACTTCTTTTACAATTGTTTTAATTTTATCTGCATAAGTACTTGATTTTTTAGCCATCGCCCTTATTTCACTTGCCATTACGGTAAAACTTCTTCCACTATTTCCAGCTCTTGCTGCTTCTATAGCAGCATTTAAAGCTAATAATCCCGTTTTTTTAGCAAGTTTGGTAATCAATTCTACCGCATTGTTAATCTGTTCACTGGATTTTAATAAATTTTCAGATTTTTTCGCTATCTCTTGAGCATTTAAAGAGGTATTCTTTAAACTTTCACTAGCTTCTATAAAAGAATCTATAGCATTCAAAAGAGTAGATTTAAAAGATAAAATAACTTCTACCGTTGAATTTACTTCAGCTTCTAAAAATTTAGAATTTTGCTTAATTTCCGTAACTGCACTTAACGTCTCTTCGCTTGCACCCGCACTCTCTTCTGCCGCAGCCGCTATCTGTTCCATCGTCCCTTTTAATTCCTCAATAGCACTTAAGCCTTCACTGGATTTAGAAAAAAGAAGTTCAGATATTTCTTCTATTGAATTGGTGGCTTCTATATTTATCTCTTTATCAAAGTTTTTATTATTTTCTTCATGAATATCCATACTTTCTTGATTTTTTTCTTCAAATGAAATAAAACCCATAATGCTCCCTTGTTAATTAAATTTATAAGAAGCCGCCTTTTATAATCTTAATTAAAAAATTTAAAAAATTACTTAACAAAAATTATTTTATAAAAAACCGAACTTCTTACAAAAAAGATTTTAACATACTTTGTTTGTTCTTTTTAAAAAGGCTCAAAAAAATAAGAAAAAATTATTAAAATGTAACAAAATATTTATAACTTACCAATTCTCGATAACTTTTAGCGCCAGACCCTATAGTATATATTAAAGATTTAAAGATTAAATGTTAAAGACAAGAGATTAAGAGTAGATTCAAGAGGATAAAGTATACACTATAAATCCTAGCGGGGACCTACTTTTCCACATCCGTAAGGATGCAGTATCATCAGCGCTGTAGGGCTTAACTTCCTGGTTCGGAATGGTTC
>JBDONV010000004.1:0-6999 GCA_039831165.1 Nautiliaceae bacterium
GTTACTCCTGTAAGAGAGGTTGATGGTAGAATTATAGGAGACGGGAAAAGAGGTCCTATAACAAAAGAGCTTCAAGAAGCTTATTTTGATGTTGTTTACGGAAGAGATAAAAACTATAAACACTATTTAACATATATTTAATTATAACCAGACATTATTAGTCTAAAAAAGGAAAGCTATGCCGGCAGATTTAAACGGATGGGTAAATAATAATAAAAAAGAAGATAAGCCGAAGTTCGAACCCCCGAAGTTCGAACCCCCTAATTTTATAAAAAACGGAGGCAATACGTTAATAGCTATAGGTATTATTGTATTGTTTTTGTTTTTACTGAAACCATGGGTTATTATTAACGAGGGTGAAGTCGGAATTTTATCAACTACCGGAAAATTCAGCGAAAGGCCTCTTAATCCGGGACTTCATTTTTATTTTCCATTAGTGCAAAAAGTAATAGTTATTGATACAAAAGTTCATATGATAAGCTACAAAAGAAATCCGGAAATCGGTACTATGCCCGATAGATACGGTACTATAAAAATTTATCCGGCTATTAATGTTTTAGACGCAAGAGGGCTTCCAATTACAGTGGAGTTGTCTGTTAGTTACAGATTAAATCCCAAAGAAGCCGCTTATGTAGTAAAAACATACGGTCTTAACTGGGAAGATAAAATAGTAAATCCGATTGTCAGAGACGTTGTCAGAAACGTAATAGGAAAATATCCGGCTGAAGAACTTCCTGTCAGAAGAAACGAAATAGCCGCCCGTATAGAAAACCAGATAAGAGAGCAGCTTGATAAAATACCTAACAGACCGGTTATTTTTGAAAGTTTTCAGCTGAGGGATATAATTCTTCCTGAAAACATTAAAAGACAGATTGAAAGAGTTCAGATAGCAAAACAAGAGGCTGAAAGGGCAAAATACGAAGTGTTAAGAGCAAAACAGGAAGCTGAGAAAAAAGCCGCTATTGCTAAAGGTATTGCCGAAGCTAAAAAAATAGAGGCAAAAGGGAAAGCAGAAGCCAGGCTTATAGAAGCAAAAGCCGAAGCTATGGCGAATAAGGAGATATCGCAGTCTCTGGATAAAAAACTTTTACAGCTAAAACAGATTGAAGTTCAAGGTAAATTCAACGAAGCTCTAAAAGATAATCCTAATGCAAAAATTTTCTTAACTCCGGGAGGTGCCGTTCCTAACTTATGGATGAATGTTAATGATGAAAAAAAAGTAATAAGCACTAAAGTCCAAAGGTAAAGATATGGTTGATTTTTCTAAAAACAACGGGCTTGTGCCCGTAATTGTTCAGGATATTGATACAAATGAAGTATTAATGCTTGCTTATATGAATGAGGAAGCTCTTAAAAAAACACAAGAGAGCGGCTATGCCCACTATTTTTCCAGAAGCAGAAATAAGCTATGGAAAAAGGGGGAGAGCAGCGGAAACGTTCAAGAAGTTAAAGAAATTTTAATAGACTGCGACAACGATACAATTTTGCTTAAAGTAAAACAAAAAGGTCCCGCCTGTCATACAGGAAGGAAATCGTGTTTTTTTACAAATCTTAAAACAGGCGAAATTACTATGGACAAAGAAGAAGAAATTGAGTATAATTTCATAGATAAGCTTTATCATACACTGCTTGATAGAAAAAAAGCCGACCCTAAAACTTCATATGTTTCTTCGCTTTATAATAAAGGTGAAAATTCAATCCTCAAAAAGATAGCTGAAGAAGCGGCGGAGTTTTGTTTTGCGGTTAAAGATAACGATAAAAAAGAAATTATCTATGAAGCCGCCGATTTAGCCTTTCATACATTAATAGCTCTTGCTCTAAAGAATATTCATCCGGAGTCGATATTAGAAGAGCTTAAAAGACGTGAAGGCGTTAGCGGAATAGAAGAGAAAAAAAGTAGAAAAAAATGAGAATTCCTTATTTTACTTTTTTACATTGGCTGGATATAGCCTTTTTTTTAATTTTATTTATATTTTTAACGTTTATTTCTGTCAAAGCGGCAAAAAACAGTACAAAGCTACTTTTGAGTATGGTATTTGCTTCTTTTTTAGTGACTTCTTTTGGAGCCGTTTTAGGCCTTATCATTTTGGAAAAATATACCAAAAAGGCTAAACTGCTTGAAGTCAAGCAAAGAAGAGTGCTTATCAATGAGACATTAGTCTTAAAAGGTAGAGTTAAAAATATAGGTAAGTTTAAAATTAATTACTGTAAGCTTGAAATAAAGCTTGTAAATAACGGATGGGGCGGAGGATTTAAAAAAGGACAGTTTTTTAAATCCGGAGGTCTTGAGCTTTTCGGAAGTAAAAGCAAAGAACAAAAAAGACCAAACGTGGTAAAAGCCACTAGATATATAATTACGGACGGATTATTGCCAGGAGAGATTAAAAACTTTTCGGCTGTTATCCCTTATCCTCCTTATTTTAAAAATACTTACCTTAATTATAAACTTTACTGCCATTAATTAAACAATAAAAAATATTAACTAAGGAAAAAAATGACATTTAATGATTTTAATTTAAAAAAAGAACTTTTAAAAAGACTTGAAGAGATTGGTTTTGAAAAACCAAGTCCTATTCAGGAAAAAGCTATTCCAGTAATTTTAGAAGGACGTGACGTAGTAGCACAGGCTCAAACTGGAACCGGTAAAACAGCGGCGTTTGGACTTCCGATTCTTTCTAAAATGAAAAAGGGAGAAAAAGCGCTTGTAATTACTCCTACTCGCGAACTAGCCATTCAGGTAAGCGAAGAAATTTTTAGATTCGGAAAATATTTAGGGGTTCATACGGCAACCGTATATGGAGGAAGCAGCTATTCTAGGCAGATTAAACATATAGAAAATTCTGAATTTATCGTAGCGACTCCCGGAAGACTTCTTGATTTGTTGAAATCCGGAAGAATTGATATCGCTCCTAATTACGTTATTTTAGATGAAGCGGACGAAATGCTTGATATGGGATTTTTAGACGATATAAAAGAGATTTTTAAATTTGTTCCAAGTGACAGACAAACACTGCTTTTTAGTGCCACTATGCCTGAGCCTATTAAAAATTTGGCAAAAACTATTCTTAAAGAGCCTGAATTTATAACAATCACTAAAAAACAGGTAACAAATGAAAATATTAAAGAATATTTTTATGTAATTGACGAATATGAAAGAAAAGATGCTTTAATAAGACTTATTGATTATAAAAACCCAAGTAAATCAATTGTATTTTGTAGAACAAAAAAAGACGTTGACGATATAGCTGATTTTTTAAGCGGTGCTGGATTTGAGGCTAAAGGTCTTCACGGAGATATGGACCAGAGAAAAAGAGAAGAAGTTATAAGAGCGTTTAAAAGCGACAGGCTTGAAATTTTGGTTGCAACCGATGTTGCGGCAAGAGGGCTTGATGTTAATAACGTAACCCATGTATTTAACTACCATCTTCCTCTTGACCCTGAGAGTTATGTTCACAGAATCGGAAGAACAGGAAGGGCCGGAAAAGAAGGAATGGCTGTTTCTCTTGTAACTCCTCATGAATTCAGAGCTCTTAGCAGAATTCAAAAAATATCAAAAATAGTATTAAAAGAAATTCCTTCGCTTGAAGACGTAAAAGATAAGGAAATTCAAAAAATTATTGAAAAACTAAGTGAAGTAGAACCTACTAAAAAAGCGATTGAAATTATTGAAGAACTTCAAAACGAATACGATTTAACGACTATTGCGACTAAACTTGCAACTATGATGTTTGCTAAAGAGGCTGATGGAAAAGAAAGAATAGGAAAAAGTATCAAAGAAGCAAAAAGACTGATAGAAAGAGACAGAAATTCAGGCGGAAGAGACAGAAGGTCTAGAAACTCCAGAAGCGGCGGATTTAGAGGCAGAAGAAGCGGCGGCAGAAGAAGATAAACTATTTTTTTAATACGTGTTTATCTAAAACTACGCAGCTGAAAAGCCCTTCGAAAACTTTTATTTCATTTAACATTCCCGTAACTTTTACTTCCACTTTTCTTTTTTCTTTCATTAAAATTTCTCCCGTAAATTCTACGGTGTCACCTACTTTTACTGGGGCCATAAATTCACAGTTATTTGCTTTAACAAGTACTACGTAAGGTTCGTTTACGCTTGCCATTGCGCAAAAATCCGCGGCTCCGAACGTAAATCCTCCATGAACTAGTCCTTCATCGTCAACCGCCATATCATCAGTGGTTTCGAGTACAACTTTTGCTCCCTTTTCCGTAATTTCAATAAGCCTTCCGAATTTTGGATTAAATTTTAGATGAGTTTTTAATTCAATCATTTATTCTCCTATAAATTTTTTAGCAATTTTATCCAAATCTTTCTGTAAAATTAAAGGGTTGTATTTTTTTATAAACGGATGTGAAATTTCATAATAACTTTCATCAAAGAGGTTAATAGCCCATACGTAGTTTATATTCTCTTTTTCAAGATAATATTTGTTTAGTAAAAAGTCGTTAATCATCCCTAGTTTAGAACCGATTATCAAAAAGAGTTTTGCCTGGAAAAATTTAATAAAATCGACCATAAAAAACGTTTCGGTTACCGGGACGAGTAAACCTCCGGCTCCTTCTATAAGCAGAATATTACATAACGGTTTTATTTTATTGTAAGAGTCTTTTATTTTTTCAAAATCCACTCTTCCTGCTACGGCTGGAGCTGCTGGCACTCTTAATTGAATTGGAACAATATCGTTAATTGTTAAGGAATTAAGCAAAGGATTAAAATGTTTTGCAGTTTCAAACAGTCTTTTACCGTCTTGAGGATAGTTTGTAACTCCCGTTTCGATAGGTTTCATAACGCCTACCTTATAACCCTTTTTAGAAAAAGCTTCTATAAGTTTTAAAGTTGCGTATGTTTTTCCGCATTCGGTATTATTGGCAGAAATAAATATGTTCATATCTTCTCCTTAGTTGATGGTGTAGCTGGGATAGTAATTTATTGAATGAAAAACTTTTTTGCCGTATCTTTTTGCATAAACGGTTATCAAAAGTTTTTGAAGAGTTCCTGCAATTGACGGCTCAAACCATGCAAGGTTGCTAAGGGCTATTACGTATTTAGGGAAAATTTTATAAAGTTCGGTTACAGTGGCTTCGTAGCATATTGCGTTTATAAAGTCTGTGTTTTTTATTTTAAAGACCGAAAAGTGTTTTGATGTTGCGTAATCGCTTGCTCCTTCAAAAAAAATTTTGTTTATCTCTTTTTGAAAAAAAGGCAGGGGAATGTATTCTCCAAAAGGTACTAAAATATGTTTATCCAAAATTTTCATATTTCCTTTTTCGAAAATGTATGTTGAATTATAAAATTTACCGTTTTTTAAATGAAGCCCCCCTGTTATTATGGTTATTTTGTAAGAGAGTAGTTTAAGTTTGTTGATAATATTTGGGTGTTTATTTAAAAAAATAGGAAAAGCGCTTTCGGGTAAGACCACTGCATCATATTTTCCTATTGAATTAGTTATATCTTTAAAATTGTTTTTTATTTCCTGAGGAATATATTTTGGGTTCCATTTTTTATCCTGCGGTATGTATGTCGTAATTAGGTTTATTTTAAGGGGAGGGGGAGTTATGGGTTTTGGGTGGATAAAAAGGGCAATAGTTATTAATATCAAAGATAGTTTGTTTTTTAAAACAATTGCTGTTATGAGTAAAAAAAGAGTGATTTTTAAAGGCGAAAAAAATGAATTTGCGATTAAAACTTCCGGTTTTAGCCAGTCAAACGTAAAAGGTTTTATATAATCAAATCCGAATATTAAAAAAAACGCCCATAATAAAGTTTGTAACCGTGTATTATATTTTTTAAGCCAAGAAAATATTTTATCTATAAACCAGAAAATACTCCCGTATCCTGCTGCTATTCCTAAAATTATAACGGGTATTAAGAAGCTTAAACCGTAATATCTGAAGCTTAGGGCTATCCACCAAAACCAAAACATTCCTATAAAAAAACCGGTTTGAAAAAAAGAGTGTTTTTTATTCAAAAACCAGTAAAAAGCCGTTACCGAGATAAAAGAATTTAAGAATTTTATTAAATAATTTTCTCCAAAAGATGATAAATATATGGGAAGTGAAAAAAGAATTGCAGTAATTAAAGAATTTGTGTTAAAATATCGCTTAAAAAAGGATTTACATGAATTTCTTATACGCTGAAGGACAGGCTGCTGCAGGTCAACCAAGTTTACTTGCTTCATTATTACCTCTTATTATTTTATTCGGGGTGTTTTATTTTCTTGTAATTTTACCACAACAAAGACAGGCAAAAAAACACAAAGAAATGGTTGAGAGTCTAAAAAAAGGCGATAAAATCGTAACAACGGGAGGAATTATAGCGGAAGTTGTAAAAAACGAACCTGAATTTATAAAAGCTAAAATTGCTGACGGTGTTGAAGTAAAAATAGATAAAGCCGCAATTGCCAGAAAGCTGGATGATGAAAAAGCTTAATTACAGACTCGTAATTTTTATTTTGGCCGCTCTTTTTGGAGTGGCTTTTAGTATTCCTTCTTTTATAGGAAAACAGCCAAGAGTTAATTTAGGTCTTGATTTACAGGGTGGAATGTATTTAGTTTTAGGTGTAAAACAGGACGAAGCGATTAAAAATAAAATAAAAACGATAGCATCTACAATTAAATACATTAGCGAAAAAAAAGAGTTGTTTATAGATAACCTTAAGGTTGAGCATAATAAAATAACTTTTGAGCTTTTAGATAAAGACGATGCTCAAAAAATGGATGAAGAGTTAAAAAGCATTAAGGGAATTAAAGTAGAAAAAAAAGAAAAAAACGGTAATTTGGAATATATCGTTTCACTTGCCCCAGAAGAAATTCAAAAAACAAAAGAAGAAGCTATAAATATAGCCGTGCAAACTATAAGAAGCAGGCTTGACGCTTTTGGTTTGGCCGAGCCTAGCGTTACAAGACAGGGCAAAGACAAAATCGTCGTCGAGCTTCCTGGTATCAAAACCCAAAAAGAAAAAGAAAACATAAAAAAACTTATCTCTCAAG
>JBDONV010000042.1:0-1965 GCA_039831165.1 Nautiliaceae bacterium
ATTTAAGGATATATATAAAGAAGAATATGATAAACTCGGAAGTGAAAGTGACGACCCTATAGGACAGTTTATAAAACTAGCAAAAGCAAGAGGTGAAACGAAAGAGACCGACCCTGTGCTGCTTGAACTTTTAATAGCGCTTCACAGGAAAGTCGATGAACTGACAGCTTATGTTAAAAACGAAAAAAAAGAGTTTTTAAAGTTAAGTCATAAAACGGACATAGAAAAAATAGGGTTTGATTATTTCGAAATAAAAGAAGAACTTTTTGAAAAAGGTAAAAAATACTATGGAAGAATGTCGCTTCCGGTGTTTCCTCCAAGAGTTGTGCCTGTGGTGTTTGTTGCAGAGAGCGGGAAGCTTGGTAAAATACTGCTTATGCATGAGAGGGATATTAAAGATTACAATGCATTTATAATGGCAAGAGAAAGAGCTATAATAAGGGAGATGAAGGCGAAAAATGGATAGACTTGAGATTATAATATTTGTGGGGATTAGCGGGTTTATTTTGTTTTTGTTTTTTTATATGTTAAAAAGGGATAAAGAAATAGACAGTAAAATGGCGGCAATGGAACTGGCGCTTGAAGATATGCATCAGGAAATTTATAAATTAAAAAAAGATTTGAAAAGCATTAACAATACAAAGGCTCTTGAGGAGATTGAAAACGTAATAGAAAAACTTGTGGATAACGTTAAGCTTATGGAAGAAAAACATATACGACAGATAAAAGAGCTTGAAAATAAACTTTTCAGTATCGAACATTCGGTAAAAAGTAAAATGGTTGATTTTTCTAATATCAATAAAACGGACGAGCAGAGAATTATAAACCTTTACAAAAACGGCTATTCAATTGAGGAAATAAGCAGAGAACTGAGAATTCCAGCGGGAGAGGTTGAATTAGTTATAAAATTCCAAAATTTCTAACACTTTCCTTAAACTTTCCTTAAATTAAGGTTTCTTTAAGAATTCTAAACTAAAATTCCATACCTAAAAAATTCACAAAAGGTGTGATAATGAAATTTACTAAATCAATTAGAGAAGAAGATGTAAAAAGAGATTGGATTTTAATAGATGCTAAAGATAAAATTTTCGGTAGAGTTATTACTGAAATCGCTACAATTTTAAGAGGTAAACATAAACCATATTTTACTCCTCACGTAGATTGCGGTGATTATGTTGTTGTAATTAATGCGGATAAAGTTAAATTCTCAACATCTAAAAAATTAGAAGACAAATACTATAAACACACAGGTTATTTCGGAAACCTAAAAGAAGAAACAGTTGAAAAACTTCTTAAAAACAATCCTGAAAAATTATTTAAACTTGCTACAAGAGGAATGCTTCCAAAAACTAAACTTGGAAGAAAAATGCTTAAAAAATTAAAAGTTTACGCAGGTGAAAATCATCCTCACACAGCTCAAGTAAAGGGTAACTAATGAAAATGCACGGAAGAATTTACGCAACGGGAAAAAGAAAAGAAGCGGTAGCTAAAGTATGGCTAAAAGCTGGAAGCGGAAACATTACTGTTAACGGAAAAGCTCTTGACGATTTCTTAGGTGGAAGAGAAGCTCTTAAATTAAGAGTTAGATGGCCGTTAATGCTAACTAAACAAGAAAATGCGGTAGATATCGACGTAAAAGTTTTCGGTGGCGGTTTTGCCGCTCAAGCTGACGCTATTAAACACGGAATTTCTAAAGCTCTAGTAGAATACGCTCCTGAATTCAGAAGTATTCTAAAACCTGCAGGTCTTTTAACAAGAGACGCAAGAAGAGTAGAGAGAAAAAAATACGGGAAAAAGAAAGCGAGAAAATCTCCACAATTCTCAAAAAGATAATTTTTTATCTTTTTTCTTTTTTTGACTTGAATATTGGTGTCTGGCACTAAAAGAAGAGGGAAATACAGATGATAAGATATATGTTAGATTTGATATAAGTTTAAAAATAAATTTAATATTTCAATCGTTATT
>JBDONV010000068.1:0-1965 GCA_039831165.1 Nautiliaceae bacterium
GTCGAATCTACCGTAGCGGTTTCGGGAATATAGTCAAAAAGAGAGTTTCCTACCTTTTTTAAAGTGTTAAGATTATCTATTCTTACGATTTTCAGCGTTGCCACTTTTTGCTTGTTTTGAAAAATATCTCCGTTTTTGTCTACGGTTATCGGATATGACGGGTTAAATTGAATCGGCTGGTTTTTGTCGTCTAATACCTTGTATCCGTCTTTAGTAACTAGATACCCTTCGGAATCTAAGCTGAAATTACCCGCACGCGTCAGTTTTTCCCCGCTTGGAGTCTGGATTGCGAAAAACTGGTTTTTTTCTCTTAAGGCTATGTCTAAAGGATTTCCGGTTTTTTGCATATCTCCGATATTGAAATCGGTGTATTCTTCCACTACGATAGGGACTTTATTTAGGTTTCTGTTTAAAAATTTAGCGGCTTCTTTAGTGTTGTTTTCAAGAGGTAATTCGTCTCTTTTTTCGCTAAACAATCTTTCAAAATCGCCGATTATAATATCGTCCTGTTTGTATCCGGCAGTGTTTACGTTTGCGAGGTTGTTTGAGATTACGTTAAGTCTGTTAAACTGGGTTACCATTGCACCGGTTGCGTCGTAATAGCCGTTTATCATAATGGAAGCCTTTTTGGAATACAAAGCAAAATGCGTTCCAAAAAAATTTAGTATAATTCCACTCTTAAAAAGAGGCGTTTGCAATCGATAGTTATTAAACTATCCGTTGCACACTACTCATAATAAAAAAGGAGCATTAATGGCATTGCCAAAAGAACTCGAAAAACTCTTCAAATCCAACAAAAACGGTATAGTTACTTACGAAACAATTGTAAATTTACTCCCGAAAGTGCCAACAAAAGCTCAAAGTAAAGAAATACTAAAAGCCGCTAAAGAAAACAATATCAAATTAATGACGGCCGCTGAAGTTGCGAAACTTAAAAACCTTGAGGATGTTGTTAAAAACGAGGAAGAAAGAGAAAGAAAAAAAGAAGAACTCGCAGAGGATATACTTAAAGATAAAGAACTTTTAGAATGGAGCCGCTCGGACTCTCCGGTTAGGATGTATTTAAGGGAAATGGGACATATTCCTCTTCTTGATAAAGACGAGGAAATTGAGATATTCAGAAGAATTCAGTTAGGTGAAGAAATTATACTTGACGCTATCTGCTCAATTCCGTTTTTAATCGATTTGGTTTTAAAATACAAAGAGCCCCTGTTAAACAGGGAAAGAAGGGTAAAAGAGCTTTTCAAAAACTTCGTTGACGAAGAGGAAGTTGACGATGAGGATTCTAAAGAAGGGAAAAGACAGAAAAAAATCTCAATCCGTGAAAAAAGGATAAACGAACTTTTCAAAAATCTTGAAAAAGCCAAAAAAGAGTGGGAAAAAGTTTTAGATGAATATGACAGTGTAATTAACGCTACCGATATGGACGAGCTTGAAAGACTTCATAAAATCCTGCAGCTTACGTTTAAAAAGAAAAAAGTAAAAGAAGCGTTAAATGAATTAGGTTACACCTCAAAACTGATTAACGAAATTGTTAAAACGGTTGAAACCGCTCTTAAAGGCGACAAAGATTTTGAAAAAGAACTTAAAAAGAAAGAATACAAGCTTCCTTTGTTTAACGAGCAGTTAAGAAAGCTTCATAAAGATATTTTAAGTAAAATAACAGAACTCAGCAAAGAAGATATCGCCGCAATGGTGCCGGAACATACGATGGTAAATGTTTATATGGATATCAAAAAGCTCGTAGAAGCTAAAAAAGCCAGTGAAAACATGTTCGGAATGGAACCTGAAAAATTAGAAGTAATTCTAGAACAGCTAAAAAGAGGTAAAAAAATCGTAACCGAAGCCAAAGAAAAAATGGCGAGGGCAAACTTAAGACTTGTCGTAAGTATTGCTAAAAAATATACAAATCGCGGTCTTCCGTTTCTTGATTTAATTCAGGAAGGAAACATCGGTCTTATGAAA
>JBDONV010000138.1:0-1943 GCA_039831165.1 Nautiliaceae bacterium
ATCGGGTACCGCGGGTTCGAATCCCGCCCTCTCCGCCATCTATTCCGGCGTAGCTCAGTCGGTAGAGCAGACGGCTGTTAACCGTCGGGTCAGAGGTTCGAGTCCTCTCGCCGGAGCCATCTAAATTATAACTATTTAGTGACAGGCACCTTATATTTAATCAATTCTTCTGCATTACCGTTTTATACTTTTTAAAAATTATATTATAGTATCAGAGATTTTACAATTGAAATAATTAGTAAGGGGAAAACCCTTACTAAGGAGGTAAAAACTTTTAAGGAGGGGAAATTGAGCTAGAATTATAATAAATTTTCCTTAATGTTAGCTTAACTGCTTAATTTCTTTTTCAAAACTATCGCTTACTATTACATATTTATTATTCATAAATTCAAATTCTATTTTTTTCGCATGGAGCATTAATCTTCTAGCCCCTGTTTTTTCTATTCTTTCTTTTTCATCTACTAATTTATTTAAATATCTGTCAGCGAAATCATTGTCAACTCCATATAAAGGGTCTCCTATTATAGGATGACCTATACTATACAAATGCACTCTTATCTGGTGTTGTCTGCCAGTTAGAGGAATACACTCTACCAGAGTGTTTTCACCTATTCTTTTTCTAGGTTTTATTATAGTAATTGATTCTTTTCCCTCAGGATGAATTAAAACTTTTACTTTTATATTCTCATCTTTATTAACCGCTATAGGTTTCTTTATCGTTATTTCTTTATCTAAATAACCTTTTACAAGCGCTACGTATGTTTTTTGAATTTCTTTATCCTGAAACATTTTTTTGAGTATGCTTTCAGCAAATTTATTCTTACTTGCCATTACCAAGCCGCTGGTTTCTTTATCTAGTCTGTGAACCAAATTTGCGTCATTTCCCCATAAAGCCCTTACGTCATCAAGAAGACTTTTTGTATTGGCAAGTTTTTTAGGATGAATGGCAACCCCGCTTGGCTTATCAAAAACCGCAAAGTGAGCAGTTTCAAATATAGGCCTTAACCCGTATCCGTTGGGTTCAAAAACTATACATTTTAATATTCCACTGGCTCTTGCGCCTTTTTGAGTAATTCTTTTGCCGTTTACGCTTACCCTTCCTCTGTCAATTGCTCTTTTTGCTTCTCTTATGTTAAATCCGAGTTTTTTTACCAAAAAATCTAAAATTTTTTCATTGTTTATTTCAAATTCTTTTATTATAAATCCCATTATTTAATCATATCCTTAAAACTTCTAGTATTTCCCATAGCAGTTAAATCATCAAGACTTGTCAATCCTTTATTGATTTCAGATGTATCTTTATTAACCTGTTCTTGAAGTTTTTTAAGCTCTTCTTTATATTTTTGCATTTCTTCCTTCATCTCTTCAAGTTCCAATTCACGTCTTATATCAGCTGTAGCGTCTCTCCACATTCTTTTAACTTTACCAACCATTTTCCCGGTTGCTTTAAGAGCTTCAGGAAGTTTATCAGGACCTAATACTATTATCGCTATTATCACAATAAAAGTAAACTCAGGAAAGCCAATATCTAGCATAAGTAGCCTTTTTGTTATAATTGTATCAAAAAAAGGACACTTTATGGTTGAAAGATACGCTAGAGAAGAGATGAAAAAATTATGGGACGAACAGGCAAAATTTAACGCATGGCTTGAAGTTGAAAAAGCGGCTGTAAAAGCGTGGAATAAATTAGGTCTTATTCCTGATAAAGATGCCGAAAAGATTATTAAAAACGCAAAATTTGACATAAAAAGAATTCACGAAATTGAAAAAGAGACAAAACACGACGTAATTGCCTTTTTAACAAGTGTCGCTGAAAGTCTCGGAGAAGAATCAAGATGGGTTCACTATGGAATGACAAGCTCCGATACTATCGATACGGCCGTTGCACTTCAGATGAGAGATTCTTTAAAAATTATAATTGATGATGTTAAAATGGTAATGGA
>JBDONV010000152.1:0-6919 GCA_039831165.1 Nautiliaceae bacterium
CGTATTCGCTTGGAATCATATAATTTCTGACGTCGTTTATACATGGAAGAAAACCGGCTTCATAACCTAATTTATAAAGGGCGTTTATCGATTCAATCTGTTCTTCATCAAGTGTTATAGATTTATTGTTGGCGTAAAGGCTTAAATATTTGTCAAGCGTTTTGTCGTCTACCCTGACTAGGTTTCTTTCAATAAGCATATTTGCCAGCAGGTTTTTGTGTTTGTTTGCCACTTCCACGGCTTTTGTTAATATTTTTTCTATTTTTATCGCATCAAGTAGAGGAATTGAACGTCTAAGCGCCATGCCTCCAAGAGGGAGGGGTCTTTCTCCCGCCAACTCCACCCATATATCCCAAAGTTCTTTTTCCACTTCAAGTTTCTCATCGAATGTTAATATGCTTTCATGAATTAAAACACCCGCATCGACTTCACCTTCAAGTACCGCTTTTTCGATTTCAAGGAAGTTTTTATAAACGATTCTCGCTTTTGGGTAATATATTTTGAAAATTAATGCGTTTGTGGTATATTTTCCGCTTAAGGCGACTTTAAAATTAGGTTTTAATTTTTTTCCTTTTAATTTAACGAGTTTAGGTCCGTATCCATACCCGAAACTTATGGCCGTTTTTAAAAGGGCGTATTCATCTTTCAAAAACGGATAAGCCCCGAAACTTATGGCACTTACGTCATAAATATTTTGAAGTGTTTTTTGGTTTAATGTTTCTATATCCTCTGCAATGTTTTCGAATTTATATTTTTTGTCTCCTATCCAGCCGAATTTAATGGCGTAATACATAAAAATGTCATCAGCATCGGGAGAATGGGCTATGGTATATTTTTTCATGTAATTTCCTCTAGAATTTCTTCTTTTGTAAGTGTTATATCGCCGCATGGGGTTTTTATTGTGGTTTTTTCTAGTTCTTTTTCATTTTTTAAATCAATCATAACTATTTTATTATCAGGATAAATCATTACGTAAAACGGAACCTTTTGAAGTTTATATATCTCTTTTTTTGTTATTTCGTCTCTTAATTTGGTGGATGAGGAGATTATCTCAAAAATAATTAAAGGTGCTTTTGTAATATATTTGCCGAGTTTCCCGCAAATTAGGCTTACATCCGGTCTTAAAACGGTGTCTTTGCTTATTCTGTATTCGGCTTTTCCTAAAACAAAGCATTCCTTGCAGTTTTTAAGTTTTGAATTTAAAAGATAACCTAATTTCATTAATATCCATTGATGTTTGTTAAAAGGCGCGGGAGCCATGGCGTAAGGTCTGCCGTTTATTAATTCCCAATCCCCTTCCCAGTGTTCATAATCTTTTACGGTGTAAAATTCCTCTACAATTGCCTGCATTGTGCACCTTGTTTCTATTTTTAATTAAATTATATCAAATTTGATATAATTGCATAAATAAACATAAAGGATTTTTATGGACGAAAAGAAACAAAAAGCGCTTGAACTTGCCTTAAAACAGGTTGAAAAGCAGTTTGGAAAAGGGAGTTTGGTAAAGCTTTCCGAAAAAGATATAGAACCTATTGAAGCTATCCCCACAGGGAGTTTTGGACTTGATTTGGCGCTTGGGATAGGAGGTATTCCAAAAGGTAGAATTACCGAAATTTACGGACCTGAATCGTCCGGTAAAACGACTCTTGCCCTTTCTATAATAGCAGAGGCTCAAAAACAGGGGGGCGTTGCGGCTTTTATTGACGCGGAGCATGCGTTTGATCCTATTTATGCGAAAAACATAGGAGTTGATATTGATAATTTACTCGTATCTCAACCTGATTACGGAGAACAGGCTCTTGAGATAGTAGAAACCCTTGCAAGAAGCGGGGCCGTTGATATTATAGTAATAGACTCCGTTGCCGCTCTTACTCCTAAGGCGGAAATAGAAGGTAACATGGGAGACGCTCAGGTGGGTGTTCAGGCAAGGCTTATGAGTCAGGCTTTAAGAAAACTGACAGCCGCTATTCACAAAATGAATACTACTGTGGTGTTTATTAACCAGATAAGAATGAAAATAGGTATGATGGGATACGGAAATCCTGAAACGACAACCGGAGGTAACGCTTTAAAATTTTACTCTTCGGTAAGACTTGACGTCAGAAGAATAGCGACCCTAAAACAGTCCGATAAAGAAGTTGGAAACAGGGTTAAAGTAAAAGTGGTAAAAAACAAAGTAGCCCCTCCTTTTAGGATAGCCGAATTTGACATAATGTTTGGCAAAGGTATTTCAAGAGAAGGTGAAATACTAGATTATGGGGTTAAACTCGATATTATAGATAAAAGCGGAAGCTGGTTTAGTTACGGTGCCACAAAACTCGGACAGGGTAAAGAAAACGCTAAAGAGTATTTAAAACAGCATCCTGAACTTGCAAAAGAGATAGAACAGAAAATAAAAGAAGCTTTGGGAGTAGAACTTTCACATATGATTGAAGCTATAGAAAACAATAAAGAAGACGAATTAAATTTAAAAGGAGAGTAAATGGTTGTAATTGATAACGTATTTGCCGATGAGGTTTTGGATAGCAGGGGTAACCCTACGGTTAGAGCTACGGTTGTTTTGAGTGATGGAAACAGTGCCAGCGCCATTGTTCCAAGCGGAGCTAGTACAGGTGTAAACGAAGCTTTGGAACTTAGAGACAAAGATGAAAGATATGGAGGAAAAGGCGTACTTAAAGCATGTGAAAATGTAAATACCATAATAGCCAATGAACTTATAGGTCTTTCCCCTTACGACCAGGCTGAAATTGACAATATTATGATAGAACTTGATGGAACGGAGAATAAAAGTAAACTCGGAGCTAACGCTATTTTAGGAGTTTCTATGGCTGTGGCAAGGGCGGCCGCTAGAAGTCTTAATTTACCTTTATACAGATATTTAGGAGGTAGCAACGCTCTTGTAATTCCAACTCCTATGTTAAATATTATAAACGGAGGAGCTCATGCCGATAACGATGTCGATTTACAGGAATATATGATTATGCCTGTAGGTTTTAACGATTTTGATTTGGCTTTAAGAGCATCT
Source organism: Nautiliaceae bacterium (assembly GCA_039831165.1). GTDB lineage: Bacteria > Campylobacterota > Campylobacteria > Campylobacterales > Nautiliaceae > Caminibacter. The sequence goes on from JBDONV010000152.1 coordinate 3,026, forward strand.
TCGGAAATTTATCACACTCTAAAAAAACTTCTTGAAGCAGACGGACACCCGACGGCTCTTGGGGATGAGGGTGGATTTGCTCCTAATTTTAAAAATAACGAAGAGCCTATTGAGTATATTATGAAAGCCATAGAAAAAGCCGGATATAAGCCTGCAGAGCAGATTGTAATAGCTCTTGATGCGGCAAGCAGCGAATTTTATAAAGACGGTAAATATATTTTGGCTGGAGAAAATAGGACCTTAAACAAAGAAGAGATGGTTGAATATTATGCTTCTTTATGCGAAAAGTATCCGATAGTTTCTATTGAAGACGGAATGGCGGAAGAAGACTGGGAAGGTTGGAAACTGTTAACTGAGAGACTTGGAGATAAGGTTCAGCTTGTAGGAGATGATTTATTCGTAACAAATAAAAAACTTCTTCAAAAGGGAATAGAGTTAGGGGTTGCAAACGCAATTTTAATAAAACCTAATCAGATAGGAAGTGTCAGCGAGACGATGCAGACAGTTAGACTTGCTCAAAGAAACGGATATAATTGTATAATGTCCCATAGAAGCGGAGAGAGTGAAGATGCTTTTATAGCTGATTTTGCCGTTGCTTTAAATACCGGACAAATTAAAACAGGTGCTCCTGCAAGGGGTGAGAGAACAGCTAAGTACAACAGACTTCTGCAAATTAACAGAAGTACTTACGGTACTGAATATATTGGTAAAGAACTTTTTAAGTAATCGATGAAAAGAGAAACTCTTTTCATCTGGATTTTTTATGAGAAAAATAGATTTTGACGATATATTTCCCGCAAGGCGTTTTGATAAAAAGGTTATTTTAATTATACTTGCAGCCGTAATGGTCGGAGTTTATATGGTTAATCTTATGATAGGAAAACGTTCTTTTTCAAGACTTATAGATTTGGAAAATGATTATGCTAAGCTTCAAGAAAGAGTAATTTTGCTTAAAAAAGAGAATGAGAAACTTCAAAAAGAGTATTTTGAGCTGAAAGAATTGGAGGGAGAGTGAAGTTTTTAATATTTTTATTTATGGTTAGTTTTTCTATTGCCAGGATTAATCCTTTTGAACCTGTTGTATCTCCCGAAAGTGTCGTTAAAAAAACGCCTAAATATTTTGAAGAGGCTAAGGTTTATCTTCCAAACGACGCAAGGGTTTTAAAAAAAATAATTTTTGAATATCAGACGGTAAGCAGCGATATAAAACAAAAAGAAGTAATCATAGATAAAGATATAGATTTTCATTCTCCAATAATTATCACCCATAAACCTAAGGGGTTTGGGATTATTAAAAGTAATTTTGGTATTTTTAAACTTTATATAAAAAATAAAAAAATATTTATTTCTACAAAAGATAAGATACTGAGGCAATTTTTTTTAGTTGAACCTTTTAGAATAGTTATAGATTTTAAAAGATACAGTAATTTTTATACTATCATTAAAAAGTTTAATACTTTTTTAAAAAAAGTTGTGGTTGGAAGTCATGGTAATTTTTATAGAGTTGTTTTATATTTTGATGCTACGTATAAATATAAATTAAACAAAACTCCAGAAGGTATTGAAATTGAACTCTACTAATATTATTCTCACGGGATTTATGGGAAGCGGTAAAAGTAGCGTTGGCAGAGTATTGGCAAAAGAACTTAACACTTATTTTATAGATACCGATGCTCTTATAGAAAATTTTGAAAATATGAGTATCAAGGAAATTTTTGAAACCCAAGGAGAAGATGCTTTTAGAGAAAAAGAGAAATACTGTTTTAAATGGATTAAAAATAACGTTAAAAATACCGTTATTTCTGTGGGAGGCGGTTTTCCTGTTTTTATCCCTGAGATAAAAGAAGCTGGGATTGTTATTTATCTAAAAGTTGAATTTGAAGAAATTTTAAAAAGAATGACTGATGATGAGATAAAAAAAAGACCGCTTTTTCAAGATATAAAAAAAGCCAAGGAGCTTTATCTTAAACGGGATAAAATATATAGTAATTTGGCCGATATAATAATAGAAAACAAAGAAATAGACCAGACGGTTACGAAAATAAAGGAGGTTTTATGGAAATAAACAGTCTAAACAACTCTTTTAACCCTACACAATTGCAAGATGCCGTGGCAGTTGAAGTTATGAAAAAATCACGAGATGTGGTAGAAGATGTGGTTGGAAAGATTTTAGAAGATAATTTTGAAAATACGATGAAAATTCAGCAAGAGGCTGCTGCCGTTACAGGTGTTGGTGGAAATCTTAATATTCAGGGGTAAAAAACTTTGGAGGAATGGAAAAAACATCTTTTAGATTTTTATAAAAAAAGAAGAGAGTTTATAGAAAAAAAATTAAATGAAAATATTGATTTTACGGATGTTTTTGATCCTTTTTTGAAAGAAAAGAATGACCATCCTATTATGATAATAGGAGAAGCTCCAGGGGAAAACGAAGTAAAGCTTCGTCAACCTTTTATTGGGAAAGCTGGAGAGAATTTGAATTATCTCATAGGGTTAAGTGGACTTGATAGAAAAAGAGATTTTTTAATTACGAACGCTTTTCCCTTTAGAACGGTTGATAATAATAAAAATAGAACTCCTAAAGCAAAAGAGCTTAAAATAGGAGCCGAACTTTTGAAAAAAGAGATGGAAATAGTTAAACCAAAACTTGTTTTACTGCTGGGAAATTCGGCTATAAAAGCTTTTTCATATCTCTATCCCGAAGTTAAAAATTTAAAAAAATGTGGTTTTTATGAAATTGGAGGTTTAAATATAGGAGTTTGTTATCATCCTTCCCCGCTTGCCTTTAATCGCCAAGAAATAAGAAAATCGCTTAAGAGTTTTTTTAAGAAGTTAGGAGAGCTTTATGGCTGACGATATGGAAAAAACCGAAGAACCCACCTCCCGTAAATTAGAGGATGCGCGGAAAGAGGGTAATGTTGCTAAATCACAGGAAGTTAGCGGTTTTGCCATTTTGCTAGTAGGAAGTATAGTTTTGATTTTTTATCTTAAGTATATAACTTTTTATCTTGAAGAATTTTTTAGATATTATACCTCTTTTATAGGCATTGAGCTTACCAAAAACATAGTATTTGGAATAATCATAAAATCCATTTACTATATTTTTATCCTTTTAGCCCCTATAGTTTTGGCTCTTGTTATAGCCGGAATTATAGGAAACGTGGCTCAATTTGGTTTTTTGTTTACAGTAAAGCCCATTATTCCCAAATTCAGTAAAATCAATCCCATAAAAGGTCTTAAAAACCTTTTCAGCTTAAAAAAAATTGTTGAAGGTATAAAAACAACTCTTAAGACATTTATTGCTTTTTTAGTTGGATTTTGGCTTTTTTTTGGTTTTTTGCAGGAATTTCCTAAACTTGAGCTTATGAGTTTTTTGGAACAGTTAAAATGGTTTGAGGATAAAGCTGTTATATTGATATTTTCTTTACTTGGAGTTTTTTTTGTTTTTGCTATTATAGATTTTACATATCAGAAATATTCTTATAAAAAATCATTAAGGATGAGTAAACAGGAAATAAAAGATGAATATAAACAAACAGAAGGTAATCCGGAAATAAAAGCAAAAATTCGTCAGCTTCAGCGTGAAATGGCTAAAAAGAGAATGATGGCGGAAGTCCCTAAAGCCGATGTTGTTATTACAAACCCGACTCATTACGCAGTTGCCATAAGATACGATAAAACCCAGGATGAAGCTCCAAGAGTGATAGCTAAAGGTATTGATAACCTAGCTTTAAAAATAAAAGAAATAGCCAGAGAACATGGCATTATGATAGTTGAAAACCCTCCTCTTGCCAGAGAGCTTTATAAAAGTGTGGAAGTTGACGAAATAATTCCTCCAAAACTGTATAAAGCGGTAGCCGAAGTTCTGGCTTATGTTTATAAAGCCAGACAAAG